>JAUIKB010000524.1 GCA_030430975.1 Polyangia bacterium | reverse complement strand
GCTGCGCGACCAGATGTTCTACATGCACCGCGTAGGCTTCACCGCGTTCGAGACCGCACCCGGCCTCTCGCTCGAGAGCGCGCTGCAGGGCCTGAAGGACTTCTCGGTCACCTACCAAGCAGCCGCCGACGAGCAGCGCCCGATCTACAACCGCGGCGTCGCCCGGCCTTCGGCTAGCTGAGCTCCGCTCGGCGAAGTCGCGGCCGCCGACACCCGCGTCACCCGCCGAGCCCCGGGAGCAACCCGAGCACGCCGGTGGCGATGAACTCCACCGCCACCGCGGCGAGGATGATGCCCATGATGCGCGTCGAGACGTGCATCCCCGTCCGCCCAAGCAGCCGACCCAGCGGCGCGGCGAGCCGGAGGCTCAACCACGCGACGATCGCGACCGCCGCAGAGATGACCAGCAGCACGCTCCGGTGCCGCCACCCGGGCGCCTGGCTGGCGTAGACGATCATCGAGCTCATCGCGCCGGGCCCAGCGAGCAGCGGGATGCCGATCGGCACGACGCCCACCTGCTCCTTGTGCAGCGCGTCTTCGGCCTCGTCCGAGCGCTGCTTGGTCGGCCCCGGCGCGCCGCGAAGCATCGACGCCGCGAGCGTCAGCAGGATCAAGCCGCCGGCCACGCGGAACGAGTCCACGCTGATACCGAACAGGGCCAGCAGCGGCTCTCCCGCGAGGCAGAACACCGTCAGCACGACGGCGACGGTCATACCCGCCGTAGACGCGGTGCGCGCGCGCTCCGCGTCCGAGCGACCGTCCGTCGACGCGAGGTAGGTCGGAATAGCCGCGATCGGATCGACCATGAAGACGAGCGCGATGAAGATCTTGAGGTACCCGAGCCAATCCATTGGCGACTCCGGTCCGTCGGCCGACGGCATCGGCCGAGGAGAAAACAAAGCACCGCGACCGGCGAGGCCGGTGCGGTGCGCGTGCGGGGCGGTCTAGTGCCAACGCGTGGCTTTCGCCACGTCTGATTGGACGGCGCGTGCGGCCGCTAGGCGCTAGTTCTGAGCGGCGGCCTCGGCCGCTGCGGCGAGGTCACGGAAGTAGCCCGGGTGCAGGCCACACTCCTTAAGCTCCGGCTCTTCCCACCACCAACGACCGGCGCGGACGTCTTCGCCCGGCTCGACCGCGCGGGTGCACGGCGCGCAGCCGATCGACGGGAAGCCCTGGTCGTGCAGCTTGTTGTACGGCACGTCGTTGTCGCGGATGTAGCCCCAGACGTCGTCCTCGGACCACGCCGCGAGCGGGTTGAGCTTGACGATGCCGCCGTTGCTGTCGTCGATCTCGACGAACTGCACGTCGGTCCGCGTGACCGACTGCTCTCGGCGCAGCCCCGTCACCCAGGCGTCGGCGGTGCCGAGCGCGCGGCGCAGCGGCTGCATCTTGCGCACGTTGCAGCACTCCCGCCGGTTGTCGACGGAGGCGTAGAAGCTGTTCGGACCCTTCGCCCGGATCAGCTCCTGCAGCGTGACCGTGTCGGGGCTCATCACCTCGACGCTGATGCCGTACTTGGTCCGCACGGCGTCCATCACGTCGTAGGTCTCCTGGTGGAGGCGGCCCGTATCGAGGGTGAAGATGCGCGCGTCGCGGCTGATCCCGGCGGCCATGTCGATGAGCACGACGTCTTCGGCGCCGAAGCTCGATGCGATGACGAGGCGGTCGCCATAGGTCTCGAGGCCCCACGCCAGAATTTCCTGAGCCGTACAGTCAGCAAACCGAACGTTGAGCGCGTCGATCTCGGCTTGCGAGAGCGCGGGTTCAGCCAGTGGCATCGTCAGCATGTGGGGTTGTGCGGTCATCGTCTTGTCCAGTGCCCGTCGACGTTCGCGGGGTGTGCGGAGCGAGGCGGCCTGCTCGCCGGCGGCGCGAGCCCTCGACAGAAGGAACGCGCCAAGCGGTGAAACATTCCACACCAAATAGCTCAAGAATGTCTTGAGTCAATAGTGCGGCGATCCGAACACCCCCGTTTTCTGCGCGATTCCCGCCCGATCCTCACAGGTGGCGGATTCACCGCCGCACCACGCGCTCCGGCCCCGCACGCACGCCGCGCACGCCGCGCAGAGGCGCGCGCCCGCTTCGTCCCCCGCGATACAGCGCGGCTCAGCTGCGGACGCCCACCAGACGCACCGCACCGGCGGCGAGCAGCTCGTCCAGCCACCCGTCAGCGTCGTCGGGATACGACGCGCCCGCCGGGGCCGATTCGAGCGCCGCGAGCGCGTCGTCCACGGCGACCGGCGACACGCTCGCGCGCCGCCACAGCTCGAGCACCGGCGGCGGCGCCGGAACGACCGACACTTCGCCGTGGTAGGTGCCCAGCAGGTAGCCGGCCTGCGCGGAGGCCTGCGCAGGGTCGACCTCGCCCGTCTCCGCCCAGTGCCAGTGCAGGGGAACGGGATCGCAGGCGAACGACAGCGCCTTGAACGCGCCGCTCGCCGCCACCCGCGTGTCGTCGTACACCACGTCGTCACCGAGCCGCTCGACCGCGTCGTCCGGCGATGGCGCGCTCGCGATGGCGCACTCGAACGCGAAGAGGCTGCGCATCCACTCCGGGGCGTCGTTCTGTGCCAGCCACTCCGCCGCGCGCGCGGCGAGGTCGGTGCGCGCACGCCGCGCGGTGTCGACCACCCCGGTCAGCGCGTCGACGTCGAGCGCCACGTTCGACGCGTCGAGCGCTGCGAGCGTCGCCGTCGCGCGTTTTCTGCGCCAGATCCAAGATGTACGTCGCTTTCTGGCGTGACAAGCCGACCGCACGCAACTCGTCGACACTCCACGCCGCGAGCGCGTCGGGGGAGATCTTCGCGGGTAACAGGCTTGCTTCGAGCCGCCGACGTATTGTGCGGGCCGCCTGCACCGAAATCTGTTGCGAGACAATCGAGCGTACCAGCATGCCGAAGCGATCGCGACGCAGGGGAAGCTGGCAGGTGCCACATCGCCGAATCACCGATCGCAGGACGGGGTCGCACTTGGCAAGATGCTTGACGGCCGACTCGATCTGTTCTTGGCGTGACATCACGGGGCGTCCTTTGCTGGCTTGCTGGTCTCCGAACGCGGGCCGGTGCTGCCTGGTTCGGGTGACATGGCGGTGGGCTTCAATTCGATTCGAATCACGTCATCGGTTCGCGCGTCGTCGTCAATCCCGCCATCATCGACGCGATTGCCGCCGCACGTGTATATCAGGTAGGCGTCGCTGCGGGCGATGTAGCGAATCTCGCTGCCATCAAAAGGATCGACCGGTACTTGCGAGAGAAAATCCGGGACGAGATCTTCCAACGCGTCGGGCAGCCTTCCTTCACGCCGCCGAAACCGCTCGACGGCGATGGCCGCATCGATGCAGCGGCTCGATCCGTCCGCCCGCGCCGCCGCGGTGACACACGGTTCGACCGATGGTAACGTCATGTTTGTCATGACGTAGCGGAACCGGCCCAGGGGGGTGTCAATCTTGCGTTGCAGTTCATTAAAGGCCTGATCGACCGCAGCGAACGTCTCTGGGTAATCAAGTTCAACGGCCGCTCGCAAATCGGTTTGGATCTTCAGGTACAGTGCCAGGTCCTCTTTCCTGCCGCGAACCAGGCGGCTGGCGGGGGTGGATATCTGCTGCCCCAGGGCCTGAGCGGGATTTCCGAAGGCTTCTGTCCCCAGGACGCGTTCACCTGCCAGTCCATGTGAGATACCCGCCTTAAAATCGTCTTGTCGAAAAACGCGTTGCAGTCGCCCCAGATCGTCATCCGAAAATTCGACACAGGATAAGAGTTGCGCCGTCAAGTCAACCGCGATGCCATGGATGGCGACGCGAACCAGTTGCGAAACGAGGATCGGTTGGTTCTCGAGGCTGCGGCTGATCGCGACCAGATCCAGAATGGCCCGCGCTGCGCCCTCGGCATCCCCTTGATGTGCTTTGACGTGTGCTTCCAGGGCGAGCATTCTGGCGCTGGTTCGCATTTCTTGCGTTTGCGGCAGGAGCATCCCGAAACCATCCTCGAAGGCCAGCGGGAAGCGGGCTGCCCCGCCGATCGCAGCCGCCTGATGCAGGGCTCGCAGACCACCGGCGTAGTCCGACAGTAATGCCTCCACCGCCTCTTGCTCGGCCCACGGTTGGCCGGGGGGCGGAATTTCAAGTTCAGCGTCACCGACGATCGGCAGGTCATGGCAGGCCGTTTCGAAGCCGCCGCCGGAGAAAACCTGCTGGGCGTCCAGGTACAACTGCGTGGCATCCTGCTGGCCGGGACGAAGCCGGTAGAACTCGTTCATTTCTCTGGACGCGGTCGGCAGTCCTGACTGGCGAATGAGGGCAAGTTGGGCGTTGACCTGCCTCGCCGCGCGGTTGCTCCAGACCAGCAACGCCGCCACCGGGATCACGACGCAGACCAGGAACATCCCCAACACACAGCCACACGGGATCCAGTTGCGGCGGCTTGTGGGGGAGGGTTGGGGTTTACTCATATGATTAGCCTTCGGCTGCATGCACCTTCGACAGGGAGGGAACAGCGATCAACGCAGAATAGCATGATTTGCTTCTCGGTTATTCGCGGGGCGTCGCGCTTTAACGTGGTAAACCTCGCCAATTGCAACGACTTTGACGAACAACGGCGATCGAGGTAAATCCGGGGGCGATTCGCGGGCTCGCGATCCATGGTGATTCTACGCAATTGGCGAAGTGTGCTAGCGACCCTAAAGTGTCAATTAGTCTCGTGTTACGTGATCGGATGTCGGCCAAAATTGGGTGTCGACGAATTGCCGAACTACGAAAAGACCGTTACACTGCGGCTTCTTGCGACCTACGTCGCCCTAACCGTTTGAATGTTACCTGCAAGATAACGATGAAGCCCGGGAAAGGGAGCTGTCGATGGCCGATGCCGCCAAGTTGAAGATTGGGGACAAGGAAGTTGACCTTCCGATTGTGGTCGGGACGGAGAACGAGCGCGCGGTCGACATATCAAGATTGCGAGCCGATACATCGTTCGTCACACTTGACGAAGGCTATGTAAACACCGGATCGACAACCAGCGATATCACGTTCCTGGACGGCGAGAAGGGGATTCTGCGGTACCGTGGTTA
>JAUIKB010000523.1 GCA_030430975.1 Polyangia bacterium | reverse complement strand
CGCTGCTTCGTGCGCCATCCCTGGGTAGAGGCCGACGGACGCGCGGCTGGTGTGATCCTCCGTCGAGATTTTCTGCACAAGCCGACGGTTCTGCTCGGGCCGGCAGACACGCTCAGCACCAGCCCCGAAGTCATCAGCTTCGAAGCCCTCGGACATTCGTCGTCCGTCGATGGCTGGGGCAGCCTGTCATCCACCATGTTGCTGCAGCACGAAGCCAAAACGTTCTCTGCCTTTGGCCTAAAGGACGGTTGGTTCGACGTTCCAATTCCGGATGAGAAATACCTCTTCCTGAGTGATCCCGCCGCCATCGGTGATGTTGCGACCTACTGGCTCTTCAACGGCTACCATTCCAAGATCTACACGTGGAGCCGGAATGCCGGACACGTGCCGCTCTTGTCGGATCCTGACTACTCCTACGACAATCTAGTCACCGACAAGCGCGACTTGGCTTGGACGCGCTCACAAGGCTGGACCGACGTGCTGAAGTTTGATCAAGTCGAACTCTGGTCCGCGCCGGTGCCAACCGACTGGACGAAGCTCCAGCCCCGGAAAATCGCCGACCTCCCAGAAGGCGCATCGGTTCTCGTCATCGGCGATGGCTGGGTCATGAGTCGTCCTGACTCAAAAGACGTCCGACTCCACTCTCTGACCGACCCCAGCGACGTGCGCCGCGTCCCATCGTCCGTTGACTGGACCGTCGCGGCATCGGTGAATCGCGCCGCGATCGTCAACGGCGAACTGTGGTCGATGGGTCTCGATAAACACAACGACGCAACCGGTATTTTCCGCTTCAAAGTCGACGACCTCCCGCCCTTTGAGGAGGAAATCGACGGCGGTATTTCGGATGCCGGAACGGATTGATTGTTCGGGCACCTGTCACGGTGATTTTGTTCCGCAAGCGGGGCTAGCAGCGACCCACAGAGCGTTGGAACGCCGTCACCAATGCAGTTGGTCGGGCGAGTACACTAGGTGATTGAGGTTGGCGAACGGATGCTTTCGGCGCTCCAGCTCTGCCGTCAGTTCGACATCGACCGTCATCACGAATGGCCTGCCGCGTCGCCCAAACGTCGCCAGGGCCATATCCGCCAGGCCTAGCCGCTGGAACCCTGGTTCGGCTGCGACCAGCCGCGCCGGGCGCATATGCTCCTTCGTCGAGAGGACGAAGTCAGTCAGCAGCTATAGCGCGTGCGCACAGCGCCTGGGACCTTGTCGGAGAGGTCCGTCGTCTCGGTGAGCACATGTGGGGTGGTCACCAGACGTCTCGCCGCCTCAACAGCCACGCCGAGAAACTCAACATGCAGTTCCGTAAATCCGGCCGACGCTGTGCGCTTCCACGTCCGCACTTGGCTCGGATCTGCGAGCGCCATCAGATAAAGCAGCAGCACGTTCGTGTCGAGCAGCAAGCCCCCCTGCTGTTTCCGAACGGCGCGCGCCAAGTTCGCCGCCGCTGTCACGCTAGCTGGCTTCGCGCATTCGCATAGCTACGGCTTCGCCAGTCGTCGCGTCGACGACCACGACACGAAGTACACGTTCGAGCGGCGGTGGACGTTCGACAAGTCCAAGCTTCAGGAGTCGTGGCTCCGGCTGCTTCACCGTCGGCTCCATGTAGCTCAGCGTAACGTTCCACTTCGTTTCATCGTCAGAAGGGATCGCCTCCTCGACGCGGAGCCCCTGCGGCTGCGACCCGCCCAAGAAATGCTTGAGTTCCCTAGTCGCTACACGCACCGCCTGCTCAACGGGAATCATGTGACGACTCTAGCACGGTGATGCGGGTTGTTGCGGGTGGCGCGCCGCGAATGAACCCGCCGTCGGCTAATGCGCATCTTACTTGATGCGCACCCGATGTCCGGCGGTGATCTCGCGCAGCAGCTGCTCGCGTAGCTCCTTCAGGAACTTGTCCACCGCAGCCTCGCTGTCGAACTCACGACCGGTCGTGGCGAGCCGAATCGCGACGGTCGGCTTGTCGCCCCGGTCCTCCCGCAGCTCGTCTAGGCGATCGAGTGCCTTGTTGCGCGTGGCCTCGAGACGGATCGGAAACTGGGCCTGCAGCGTGGCCAGATCAGGCGCTGGTGACTCGGGCTTGGTATCGAACGGTGCGCTACCGCGCACGATTTCCAGCACGGTGTGTTGATCGTCCTGCCCGAGCCGATCAAAGCCGGGGCGAAGCTTGAGTTCTTGCAGGACGCGCTCCAATTCGCCCACCTGCGCCGCGAGAATGGCGCTGCGACGCTCGACGTAAAGCTGCTTGAGGCCCTCGACCAAAGTCGCCATCGCGGACGCCGACTCCCAGCTGCGCGGACTATCGAGATGAGCGTTGAGGGCCTTCGCGAACTCGTGGACGTCGCCGGCATCGATGCGGCCGTGATCGACCTCGTCGAGCAGCTGGCTCAGGAACACGTCGCGAAACTCGCTCGCAGCGCGCACCTGCTTCACCGCGTCCTCGGTCAGATCGTCGCGGAGCATTCGCAGCTCGGTCATGCCGTCGCGCAGATCGTCGAGGTTGCGCTTCAGCGCGAGCAGCGTGGGTTCGACCTTGCGATCACGGCGACAGCTCTCAAGAGCCTTCTCGAGCCGCGATAGCGGTTCCGGATGAGGCTTGCCAGGCAGCTCCGCCAGGCGACTCTGAATCTCGGTCAGGCTCTCGCGCGCCTTGGCGAAGGCGTCGGGAACGGCGTTGGCGATTTCGTCATCGTCCCGGGGGATGTCGGGCTTTTGGAAGCAGTCCTGCAGCAGCTTGCAAATCGCGTTGCGGTCTCGGCCCTGAATCCGCTCGTCCGCGTTCTCGAAGAACTCGGTTTTACGCAGAGCCTGATCCTTGAGCAGTTCTCGGGCGCCCTCGTCCCGAGCGGATGTCAGTTCGCCTACGCCGGGGATGCGCACGCGGAGCTTCTTTCCGCGCAGCAATCCGATCAGGCTCGCGCGCACTAGGTCCGACGAATAGCCGTATGGCGGCCCGCCGAAGTGCGAGAGCAGCGTGCTGCCCGTGACGCCGGGCTGCTCCTTGACCAGCCCGGCGATCGCTTTGGGCACCGCGCCGCCGCACGAGGCCTCGTACCGCCCCGCATCTTGCGAGAGCACGCCCAGCTTGCCATCGCCGAACACCGGCGGCGGTCCGGCCAGGTCCGGGCTCTCGATCAGGAACTTCAGCTCACCGTCGGTGACGCGGTACGTGACCGGGTTGGGATACAGCTGCTTGACGGCGCGATCCCCAAACGACTTGAGCGCCACGCCGAACGTGCTGCCCTCGTCCGAAGCCTCAACGTTCTTGCCGCGAAAGTACAGCGAGCCTCTGAGGAACGCGCGCTCTACCGCGGCCTCAAGGCGACGCCGAGCGTCGTCCTGGCGGTTTCGTTCCTCCATCAGCAGGCGACGCTTGTCGTGGGTCAAGGAGTGCTCGGAGCCGCTGTAGCGGTCGATGATTCGCGCCGATCGCACGTACTCGCGCGCGGCATCGCGCGGTTCGTCGTCGTCGCCTGTGACCCACACGACTCGATTGCGCAGCAGCGTGCTGTCGCTCTCGCTGACCCAGTGGCTCTTGCTGGCTTCCCGTTGCGGAACGAAGCGAAAGTCGACCTCGATCTTGGTCGCGCTGCGCTCGGTCTTGACCGTCGCGTCGACGACCCCGAGCGCGTCGGAGTACCATCCGTGCCACGGCAGGCCGACGCCGTTCAGATCCGCTTTTTCCACTGCAGATATCAACCAGGACAACGCCTGCTGAACCTCAGCGCTGATCTTCTCGACCCCGGGAACGTACTTGTCGCGCTCCTTCTGCCATTCTTGTCCAGCGGAAGATTGGATCTTGTAGCCGGTCTTTTCTGAGTAATCGACGAAGCTTGCCGCACGCAGCGCGTCGAGGGCGGCTTGGATGGCGTCGTTCTGCGACCCCTGCCCCAGCTCTGCATACAGGCACTGGCCGATCAGCGTGACGTCGGTCTTCACCCGCTCGTCCTGGATCAGCTCGAGTAGCGAGACCGCCTGCACCACGCGCTTGGCCAGCGCCGCATGCTCCGGCTCCGACTCGGCCAGCTGGTCGCAGTAGCTGTGCGCCCGGGCGAGCGTCGTCTGCACGTCGGCATCGAGCGCCGTGTGCAGCGCTTGATAGATCATGTCGAGGGTGATCAACGCGCCCAGCGGGCGCTTGCCGAGCTCTTGCTCACGGAACAGATCGCCCAATAGCTGCAGCAAGCCGCGGATGGCGTGACTGTCCCCTTGCACCCGCGACGAGCGGGCGCGCAAACCGGTCGTGATCTGCATCAGCAGATCGATCTGTCCCGGCAGAAGCGGATACACATCCGTGAAGTCCTGCACCGTGACCGCTTCGCACTTGTAGGCGTAAAGGCGCAGGTCCGGCCGGTGCTGTTGAAACAGCTCGTCGATGCGCCCCCGGGCCACGTGGTTCTTTTTCAGCAGGCGCTGGTGCACGACATCCCGGATGTTGGCGCTGCTCAGGTGCACGCGCAGCTGCGGGGGAAAGCGGTCTTTCAGCTTGCTCAGGTTGGTGCTCGCTGCAGCGCCTTCTTCTAGCTTTTGCTGCCCGGTGGCGAGCAGCCACACTCTGCCGTTGAGGCGCTGTCCCAGCGCGGACACCAGCGATTGCAGCTTGAGCATCCGATCCGCGTCGTCGTGCACGTACTGACTGACCTCATCCACCACCAGAAACAGCGTCCGACCCGAAAAGCGCTTGTCCAGCATATGGGCGATCGCCTTCACGGCCTCTTCGGCGGAGCGACTCGTCTTGCGTCCGGCGTTGGCGTCGATCCAGGCCATCTTTTCACCGTACAGATCGGGATTCATGGCGTGGAGCGCGGCGGAGAACAGATCTTCGGCTAGCTCGCGATCCTTGAGCACCTCCCAGGGTTTGCCGTGGAGCTCTTTGACGACGTCCAGGAATCGTTCGTACTGCCCATCGGACTCCAGCTTCAGCTCGTAGTCCGCCACCAGCGCACTCGACGTGCAGTAGCCCATCGCCTTTTGGCATTCGCGCACAACGGTTGCGTGAATGTGCTCGTCGTCCCGCGCGGAACTGCCGACGTCGAACACCACCGCCATCGGCCGGATGTTCTC
>JAUIKB010000522.1 GCA_030430975.1 Polyangia bacterium | reverse complement strand
ACCATTTCCGCCAGGTGGGTCGCAGCGCCCGTCAGCACACGTCCAGCCGAGGGGACAGTCCTTGGCTGTTCGGCATTCAACCGCGCATTCTCCGTCCCGACACAACAGCGCGCCGTCACAGTCTGAGTGGTACCGACACGGTTCGCCTTCCGCGCCGGGTCGGTCGACGCCCTTGAGCTGCCCGTTGTCCACCTCGCTTTGGTTGGCGCAGACGCCGGTGACGCACACTTGCTCTTGGACACAGTCCCGGTCCGCACGGCATTGGTCGCGGCACTGATTGTCGGCGCCGCACACCTGGTTGCCCTCGCACTGCGAGTCGTATTCGCAATCGGTGAACAGCTGGCACACGTTCGCAGGCTTCGAACCGAGCATGCAGCGCACGCCTGGAGCGACTTCTCGTTCGCAGTCTTCGCTGGTGTTGCACTGCACGTGGCAGCGCTGAAAGACGCAGATCAATTCGCCGTTGCAGTCCGAGTCGAGCAGACAGCCCTCGGACAGCTTGGCCGCGCGGATCTTCTCTGCCGAACTGTCGTCCCCGCACGCCCCGATCCAAAGCGCCGCGGCGGTGAGCGCCAATGCGTGACGGGCTCCCCTTCGCCTAGCCATAGGTCAGTTCTATCCACAGCACTTGTGCCAGTCCAGACGGCCTGAGCGCGAGTGCCTACCGAAAAAGGCTGGCAAAATGTGAGCTACAGATTCGCTTGCGCGTGAAACACCCGTGACGTCGCCACGCCATTATCGTGATTGGCTGCGTTAACACGGCGCGCAGTCCACGCCGTTTCGCATCCAGTAAATGCGAGTCGGACTATCCCGCTACATACTCAAGTGGGTGCACGAATTTGTACGCTGCGAAGTCGCCGCTGAGCTTCTTGTCGGCTGAGCACCTCTGCCCGCCGGTCGCGCACTTACTCATCCGTCCCGTACCGCCGCGAGTAGCGGCCAGGAACGGGTGCAGCCGACCAGTGCGCGCGTCGATATCTAGGCGCGGGGTCATGTGGCGGGTGCACGAAGTGTCGTCGGCGAGCGCAGGCCGAACGGGTTGGTGGCGGCGCTGCGGCACCGGCAGGAGCGCCGGCGACGGATTCGGGTTGGCCCCGGTAGGCGGCGACCGAGGCGAAGGTGAGGCAACGCGGCTGAGCGGTGCGGTGCATGCTCATGACTACGTTCTGGCTCCCGCTTTTCTGCGCAGCCGTGGTGTGGACCCGCGTCGCGGAGATCATGTGCGCCAAGCCTAACCGACGTCGATAGTCGTCGCTTCTGACGACTACAGTCGCAAGACAACCGACTGACGCCGCTGGGGGCTGGCGGCGTGCCGCACGCTTGGCCACTCGCGCCTTTCGTAGGATGCTTGCGACGAGGTGAGCGACGACACTCTACAACCCGGTACGCTGGTCGCGGGGCGCTTGCGCGTGGTGCGCACGCTGGGTACCGGCGGCATGGGTGCGGTGTACGAGGTCGAGCACGAGGTGACCAAGCACCGGCGCGCGCTCAAGCTGCTGCACGCCGGGTTCGCCAGCACTCCGGCGATCGTCAAGCGGTTTCTGAACGAGGCTTCCGCCGCGGGACGCATCGGGAGCGAGCACATCATCGAAACCTTCGACGCCGGTCAGCTCGACGCCGGCGAGCCGTATCTCGTGATGGAGCTGCTCGACGGCGAGCCGCTAGCGGACAAGCTGGAGCGCGGCGGCCCGCTTAAGCCTCAGCCAGCGGTCGAGTTGATGCTGCAGGCTTGCGCGGGGGTTGGTGCAGCCCATCAAGCGGGGATTATCCATCGCGATTTGAAGCCGGATAACCTGTTCGTCGTGAACGGGGAGCCACCGTTGCTGAAGCTGTTCGATTTCGGTGTGTCAAAGTTCGATCCCGAGCTCACCGGCGAGCAGAGCACCACGCGCGTTGGCGGTTTGATGGGAACGCCGCACTACATGCCGCCCGAGCAGATGCGCGGTGTCCCTGTCGGCCCCCCCGCCGACATCTACGCGCTCGGCGTGATCTTGTACGAATGCGTTAGCGGTAAGCTTCCGTATCAAGCCGAGAGTCTCGCGGAGTTGGCGGTGGCCGTTGAGCAAGGCGAGTACGCGTCACTGGCGTCTCTCGGTGTGCCGCGTGCCAACGAACTCGATCCGATCGTCCATCGCGCGCTGCAACGGCAGCCCGGTGACCGCTATCAGTCGGCGGAAGAGTTCGCCAGCGCGCTGGGCTCGCTGCAGAACGAGCGCGAAACGTCGACCGGCACGGTATTGCTGGGGGACGAGGCTGCGCCGGCCGTCACATCGAGCGGCAAGGACGCGCAGCCCGCTGCGCCTGAGCCCGGAAAACAGACCAGCCTCCCGGCCTCGTACAAGGCATGGTCGTTGGTTGCTCTGCTCGGCGTCGTGGGCATCGGAATAGGCATCGCCGCTCTGAAGGCGCCGAGCGACACGTCTGCCACAGCCGAACCAAACGCTGGTGACTCGGAATCCGGTCCCGTAGTCGCACCGGTCGCATCGGCTCCTGCGGTGAGCGCTTCTGCAACGCTAGGAAAATCGACTCCACCGATCGCCGCCTCCAGCTCGGCGACCGCGGCGAAGACCGCGTCAGCATCACCGCCAACGAAACGACCAGTCGTAGCCACGCCGCCACCGAAATCGACCGGCACCGGTGGGCGTGCCAAAGAGCACGGACTAGCAACGGAATTACCATGAGATTTTATGGAGCACCAGCGGTGCTGTGCGCGCTGTTCATCACAACATCGGCGTTCGGCGCCGATAAGGACCCAAAACAAGAAGCGCGCGATCGGTTTGCGCGAGGCGTGCAGCTCTTCAACGAGAACGACAACCAAGGCGCGCTCGCGGAGTTTCTGGAGGCGTACCGACTCAGCGCCCACCCGCTGGTGTTGTACAATATTGGCCTGACGTACGCCGCCATGCGCCACCCGGTGAAGGCGGTCTCGACGTTTGAGAAGCTGCTCAAAGCACCAGGCAGCGTTGCGGGGGAGCGCCTGGAGCGGGCGCGCAGCGAATTGAAGCGTCAGCAGGCGCGGATCGCTCAGATTACGCTCAGGCTCGACGACGTGGAAGGCACGCCAGCCGGTGTGCGGGTCGAGGTGGACGGTGCCGTCATTCCGAAGGCTCTGGGCAAGCCGCTGCCGCTATCCGTGGGAGCGCACTTCATCACCGTGAGCGTGGACGGCTATCGCTCCGTGCGACGCGAGGTCATCGTTGCTGGCGCGACTCGGCGGACGGAGACGTTTCGGATGGAGCGCGGCGCCGATCAATCCGGTTTGGTGCGGGTCGTGTGTCCGGTTCCCGGGGCGGATGTGTTTGTGGATGACAAACGCGTGGGAAGAACGCCGCTGGTGTCGCCGCTATTGCTACAGGCGGGGTCGCGGCGTGTCGAGGTGCGGCGGAAAGGTTACCGGTCGGCCGGGCAGACCGTAGACGTTACCGTCCGTGGGTCGGGCGAGGTCAACCTGACGCCAACTCTGGACCCGAGCCAAGCGGCAAGCAATGGTGGTGTGAGGCTAGATATCAGCGAGCCTAACGCCGTCATCTACGTGAACGGCGCGGCGCACACAGGCACCGCGACGCTCAAGTTGCCGAGCGGCGCGCATCGCCTGCGCGTCGAGCGCAGCGGCTTCGAGTCGTACACGCGCAACATCGTCGTTCCCGAAACCGGCACCAGGTCGATCGCGATAACGCTCTTGCCGACACCCGAGTACCGTGCCGACTACGTATCGAGAACGACGAGCCAGCGCACTTGGGGATACACTGCGCTGTTCGGCGGCGCGGCGATCGTCGTGGGCAGCAGTGCATTCTTGTTTTGGAACGCCGGGCAGATCAGCGACGCGGAGGATCGTTTCGCGGCTGTCGAGAGGACGTTTTCGACAGGAGGAGATTGCTTCACGGGCGGCGGCAAGCCCAGCAACGAGTGCCAAACCGAACTCGACCTGGCGGTCGACGACCTGGACGCGAAGCGCGGACGCACCGTGTTCGGCTGGATCGGTTTCGGCACCGGCGTAGCGGTCAGCGCCCTGGGCGTGTACCTGCTCGCCACGAACGACGATCCCGATCGCTACGAGCCAAAGCTGAAAGACGATCCGTACGCCCGACTAAGGGTGATCCCGACGGGCTGGATGGACGCGTCGAGCGGCGGCGTCGGCCTCCTCGGGCGTTTTTGATTTTGATTCTCGATTCCGCCTCACGAGCCAATCGGGTGCCGTAGTACCCGGTAACCGATCGCGTTGCCACGGTGTAGGCTCCGGCGATGCGACGGCTTCAGCTCTCGATCTTAGCGGTGATGCTGGGATCGACTCGGCTGGCTACGGCGCAGGTCGCCGCGGTCACCGTAGAAGGTCAGCGTGAGCTGACGTCATCGCGTGATGCGACGGCTGCTTCAACCGTCCTTCCGGCCGACGATTTGGAAGGCCCGGGGCTGGCCGCGAGCGATGCGCTCGCCGACGTGCCCGGTGTTCAGGTGCAGCGCAGCGGCGCTCGTTCCGATCTGGCGACCGCGTCGATCCGGGGCGCCGGTAACGCTCAGGTGCCCGTTTACCTGGCCGGCATTAGGATCAACGATGACGTCAGCGGTACGGCCGATCTGTCGACGCTGCCGCTGTGGATGCTGCACCGGATCGAGGTGTTTCGCGGTGCCGCGCCGGCCGGTGTTGACCAGATGGGCGTCGGGGGCGCGATTCTGTTCGAGCCACGCTTGCCCAAGCGAAACGGTGTGCGCGCCGGCGCGGGCGTCGGCAGTTTCGGCGAGCGCGCACTCTGGACATCCGGCGCCGTCCAGGGACACCACAGCTCGGCTCTGGTCGGCGTGCGGCTCGATACGGCTCGCAACGATTATGCGTTCGTCGACGACCGCGGCACGCGGTTCGACGCGTCTGACGACGTGGAACGTACCCGTCCCAATGCGGACTTCGAGCAGGCGGACGTGTGGGCGATCACCCGCCATCGCCTCAGCTCAAGCGTCCGGCTGCTGACCGTCTACAACGGATTTGCGCGGGAGCAGGGCGTGACGGGCGTATCGAACACGCCTGCGCGCTCCTCACGCGCTCGGGTCGAGCGTCAGCTGATCGCCACCACCG
>JAUIKB010000521.1 GCA_030430975.1 Polyangia bacterium | reverse complement strand
CCGGTTGGTGCGGGATCGGCGCATTGCCGGTTCGCCACAGGGACGACTCCTGACCGCGCGCGAACGGATCGACCGGGGTTCCGTTCAGCCACGTATTGAAGTGAACGTGCGGCACACCCCAAGGAAACGTCGTGAAGCCGTCGAGCCCGGAGTAGCCGGACAGCGCGACCACTTCGCCGCGCGCGACCTCCGTGCCCTCGGTGACCAGCGCTCGGGCCAGATGCGCGCACGTCGTCATCAGACCGCGCCCGTGGTCGATGAACACCTTGAGCCCGCCGCGATTGAACTCCGACACGACCTTGACGACGACCCCCGATGCCGCCGCCAGCACCGGCGTTCCCACCGGGATACTCAAATCGGTCCCGTTGTGGCTGTCGTAGGTCATGCCCCGTCCGCGAAAGTCCTCTACCTGAGTGCGCTTGACGGACCAGCCACGCTCGATCGGTGTCTGTCGATGATTGAACAGATTCGTTAGCAGTACCTGCCGCGGGACAGCCTGACGCCCCAACCACAGCGGAACCGCATAGCGTGGGCGCAACAGCCGCAGACTCGACAGTCCGAACTGACTGGCCGGCACGTCTTGCTCACCCTGCAGCGCCACCCGCGCCTGACGGAACCGTTCTCGAAGCGGCAGCACGCCCATGGCTTCGGCAAGTCCAACCCGACGACGCAACACCCGCGTACAGTACACGATCCGGGCGCCGGAACTCCGTTGGGAATGCGGTATGCTCGCCGCCATGAAGCATCCGGCCGTTGGCGCGTTGATCGTACTCCTCGCCGGATGCGACCGAACGCCGTCCCCCAAGCCCACATCGACGTCCAAATCGCCGTCTCAAGTCACGCCAGCGGCAACGTCTGCGCCAGCGCCCAGCATCCTCGCCAGCGCTGCCCCTTCGAGTTCGGCTCAAGCCGGTGCGGACGCCGCGCGCTTCTATTTCCGCACTGAGATTAAGCCTGAGGATCTGGAGGGCAAGACACTCCGAGAACTAGCGATCATGCGGAACACGATTTTTGCGCGCGCGGGTAATCGGTTCCGGCGCCCCTGGCTCAACGCCTACTTTTCAAAGCAAGGTTGGTACAAACCTCGGGACCAGATGGACAGGAAGGCGCTCGACGCGCTCGACCACAAGAACGCCAAGACGATCGCAAGCTACGACGCGGCCATGCCAACCAAAGAGCTCGAGGCTCGCCGCGACGCAATCCTGAGTCGACAGAAGTCCGGCACCGACACACCCGAAGACGCCATTGAGATCTCGCTTCTTTCGCAGCGCTTCGGCAGGTGGCAGGGCAAAAAGCCCGATCGCAAGCTGACTCCGCTGGAGGACCCCAGCCAACTCGACAAGCTCGTCAGCGTCGATGACCTCAAGACCCTGTCACGACGCGATCTGCGTATGCTGCGCAACACCGTTTACGCACGGCATCACTGGAAGTTTGGTTCCAAGGTCGTTCGTAACTACTTCAAGTCCTCCGTTTGGTATCGGCCGTCGAAGTACATGCGCCATCCCGCAGAAGACCCCATGGTGCTGACGGGGATCGATCATAAGAACGTCAAGATCATCCGCAGTGTCGAGAACGAATTGGGCGGCCCTGAACATGAAAACCCGGAGTACGGTAAAGAGAGTTGGTTCTACGCCGCTTGATAGCGATACCGCGCCCGGTCCGGGCGCACTGAACTACCGAAAAGCCGCCAAGCCCACCGGCGACCTGCACGTGGTCTGGGGTCCGATGCCTGTCCGCCGAGTGCAACTGCTCGTCGCGACGGTGGTCGCCTTTTTGGCATTGATCGTGGCTGCAGCGGGCGCGGACTACGGCGAGCTGACGTGCACCCCCAACTGGTGCCGTTGGCGTCGCGCCCACCTGGTGAGCGCCCAGCCTCGAATGGTGCCGCGAGCGCTCGTTCGAGAAGTACGAAGCGTCACAGGTCCCGGCAAGGATCAATTACGCCTGTGGCTCCACTACGGGTCCAGCCGCCTCAGTTTGGGCGTGACCGATACAGATCAGGGACTGCGGTTTGTAACCGCGGCGAATCGCGACTTGCGGACGGGCAAGTCGTTCGCCATTCGGCGCCGCGGCAGGTGGCCGATCGCCATCGCGGGCCTGGCTGCTCTGCTAGCGGCTCTCGTGTTCATCGGCCGCCTGCTTCGGCGTGCCGGATACGTCGAAATCCGCGGCGATCGGCATCGGCTCGACGTGACCCATCGCGTGTTGGGGATTCCGTTTGGGCGGCGGGAAATCCGGACTCCGAACATCGCCGACACCGGCATCGAGTGGTCGACGCACACACATTTCTTCCAAGGAAGACATGCGCCCCCCGAATCCGTCGCGCGCCTGTTTGTCGAGCTTGAGGGCGGTGCTCGCATAGCGCTGACGCAGCGGTCCTTTCACGGCTACGGGTGTCACGTCAAAGCCGAGCGCGCTCTGCGGCAAGCTTTAGAGCTGCGTCCTCGATCCTCGAGTGCACGGGTAGCCTTCGTCGAGGAGTTGCGCGCCCACGCGCCCTACGTCGGCCCCAATGCCAACAGCGCGATGCATCGTTTCGGCATTGCGTGGCTGGGCATGTGCTGCGGAGCGATCGGAGGTTTGGTGATTTTCGGAACGTTGGGGTTGGTGCTCGGCCTCGTGTCACTCGACGACCAGGTCGGTGATGTACCGAGTCTCGGCGCCATACTGATCGGAGCTATCTCGGGCATCGCGCTCGCCCTGCGCTGGAGTCGCCCCGAAACGACGTTCGTCGAATAGCGCGTTCGGCTAGTCTCCCGCTCCGATGTCCAGCTATCGCGGCTCAGCCGATCCAGACAAGCCGACCGTGATTCAATACGGGCCGCTTCCGCGGCAGACCGGCTGGATCGCTGCGCTAGCACTGACCGCACTCGCCTGTGTAGTTGGGATCGTCGTCGGGCTAGACTACGGCAAGCTTAGCTGCGGACCCGCGACGTGCAGCTGGCGCCCATCGCAATGGCTGGGCGAAGAGGTCTCGCTTCGGCGGCAAGACGTCCGCGGGATCGAGGTCGAGCGTCTCGCGGGAAACGATTACGCGAACTCCAATGTCAAGCTGCTGGCGGTTGGACGTCAACCCGTTTGGCTCGCGCGGGTGCCGGATTCAAAAGCTCAGCACTTCAAGAAGATCGTCGAGACGGCCCTGCGCAAGGGAACGCCAACCGGCGCGCGGCTGAAGCGCTCGGGCGGACTGGCATTGGGAAGCGCAGGCGGACTGGTCGGCGCTCTGCTGACACTCCTGATCATGCTGCTCCGCGGCGGTTGGCTCGAGCTACGCGTCGGCGCGCGGACGCTGACCGCGCAACGACGTGCTCTTGGGCTCCGATGGGGTCGGCGCGAACTGCCGCTCGACGACGTCGTGGCGATCATCACCGACCGCATCGATCCCAAATTGAAAAGAGAAGACGCACCGCCCGACGGGACGCGGCTCATCCTCGTACACGGAGACGGGCGGCGCACACCGCTGTCGGAGGCGTACTTCGGCGGCGGCGAGTGTCACGAACGCGCACGCTCCGAACTGACCGCGGCCTTGCGACTGCTGCCCGCCGCTCAGAACGAAGCGGTTGCTCCAGACACGGTGAGCGGGGACGAACCGAGCGACGCAAGCAGCTGAATCGTAAGCGCCGGATCGCTAGCGGGCCGTACCGGCGCGCCATCGAGTCCCGCATCGATCGGAATCACGAAAGCGCGCGTCGCGTGCTCGTCGATCGCGACGCTCAGAAGCAGGCCATCGACCTCCCGCGTGCATTGACAGTCGAACACCACGTTGCCGAGGCCCCACGCGATAACGACATCGCCACGTCGTTCGACCGGTCCGACGGCGTGTGTGCCGTGGGCCACGACGACGCGCGCGCCGGCATCGATGGCGACGTCGACGGCTGCGCGGAGCTTGGACTGAGGCAGGTAGCTGGGCGGTCCGTCGACGTGAAACGAGGCGACGAGGACTTGGGCCTGACGCCTAGCGCTCGCCAAGTCACGACGCAGATCGCGCTTCTCGCTCGTCGAAGTCAGGTAGTGACTGGTCACCGCGACCCGTCGCTCGGCGACGTAAACGATCGGCACGTGGTGGCGCCCGTCTCCGGCTGGCACCAGTCGAGCGGCGGTGAGCCCGCGCAGCGTTTGCCCGCGCCCCGCGCGCCCGAAATCATCCTGGTGGTTGTTCGCCACCCCGACGACGCGCACACCTGCGCGTGTCAGCTCAGCTGGCGCCGCGGCGCAGTTGCTCAGTTTGCGGCCGCCCGCCTCAGAGGGTGCGGATCCGATCGGGCCTTCTAAGTTGACGACGCCAACGGCGTCGCTGCCTACGACCTTGCGCACGAGGCGAGGTATCGCTGCCAGGCGCCCACCGCTGCTTGCTCCGAAGTGAACGTCTCCACCGAACCACAACCGGCTGGGGGCGCGGCCGCTGCACGCCGAGGCCAACCCGCCGGCGATGAGCGCTCGACGGGACATTGCGAAGCGGCCGCTGCTCTCGACTAGCGTGCTTGCGGCCACGCTTCGCCAAGGGCTCTGAACTGCTCGACGGTAAGCTGAATGTACTTCTCGCCAGCTTCGATCGGACTGCCGTAGGCCGCCACAACCGTTTTATCAGCATAGATAAGTTCCCAACGCGTGTACCCGCCTGGCGCCGAGTGCTGCGGGCGCTCGGCCACCTGAACTGGTAAACACAGCGTCTTCAGGAAGTCCTGGAGCTTCTTGACGTCCGCTTCGGACGCCTTGACGCTCACCTTGGTCGGCCTCGGCTCTCGCTTGCCTGCGTTCGGGATCTCGTAGCCTGTGCCTTTCAGCCGACGAGTCTTGAGGTTCAATCGCATATCGGACTTGGCCTTGGCGTGGCTCGCCTGACCGAGCACCCGTACGGCGACGAGACCTTGATCCGCGCAGGGTCCCTTTGCCGGGCGCTCGGCTGGAGCGCTCGCCGACGGAGCTGCCTTCGTCACGCTCTCGGTCGTCGAAGGCGACCCGCTGGTCGCCTGACTCGACGTCGGTTGAGCCGTCGTCCCCTCCGGTTTGGACGGCTGAGACTTCGAGCAGGCGCTGGCCACGATGATCAACGCCGCGAGCGCTAGGGA
>JAUIKB010000520.1 GCA_030430975.1 Polyangia bacterium | reverse complement strand
TGAAGAGGCCCTCGGCCTCGGCGACGTAGAGATCGGCGTAGCCGATATTGGCACCGGCCGTCAGCCGGACCATGACGGGATCGGCGCCGCGCGCCCGGCGCGGCAGGCCCGCGCTGATCCCGACACGGTCAAGGTCGCGGCAGTGCACTACACCGGCCAAGCCCCGAGCAGTGTCGATCCCGACTGCAATAAGACCGATGTCAACTGTGCGGTGGAGAGCCTCGTCCGGCGCGCCCACGATGCAGGAGCACAGCTAATCGTACTCGCCGAGTACGGGCTTCAGCAGGACTTCGCTGAACCCGACCCGGATGTCGGTACGATCATCAACGATCCCGATGCACCGGTGAGCGGGCATTTCGCTTCGCTTGCGGGCGAGCTGAAGACGTACCTGGTCATCAACTTGGAGACGGTCTTGGATGACAAGCGGTTCAACACGCAAATCGCCTTCGGGCCGTCCGGCAAAGTCCTAGCCAAGCACCACAAGTTCGAACTGTTCGAAGGCGAAAATCGCAAGCTGTCTCGCGGCGACGACGTCAGCGCATTCGACACGCCGTTCGGGAGAGTCGGCCTGCTGATCTGCGCAGATATCTACGGAGATCCACGATTTCACGACAAGCTGACCGGGAGCCTCAAAGCGAACATCATCGCCTTCTCGGAAATGTGGACCGTCCGCGATGCCGTCAAATGGCCCGCCGCGTTCGCGCGGGATTGGAACGTCACGGTCATCGCTAGCAACGCCAGTCGCGGTGAGGGCGAAGGCAGCGGGATCTTCTCTCCCGACAAGGTCCTGGGGACGTCGAAACCAGGTACCCCGGGAATAGTTGTCGCGACCATCCCGCGCCAACCGCACTAGCACGACCGAGGCGAGCGGCCTCCGCGCTATTGGGAAGATCTGATGCGGGCCGGCGTACGACGCGCATGAAGAACGCAGCTCTCGCCGTCATCGCCCTAATCGCTTTAGGTGTCACCGCTGGCTGCAGCAGTGATGATGAAGGGTCTGGCGGCCCGTCTTGTACCTATCAGTGTCAAGGAAGCATGGATTGGAAGTGCGAGCCGCTCGACGTCGCCGCGTGTGACGCCAAGGTGGACAGCGTATGCGGGGGCAGCGGAACCAAGCTGTTCTCCTCCGCAGCAAGTTGCGAAGAGTCGCTTAAGCAGGTCCAGTAGCGCTAAGGCTCGGCGCGCCGAGCCCCTTCGACCGCGACCGCCACGAGCACCGCACCGACGACGTGCCGAACACCGTACGGCTCGCCCAGTACGAGGTGTGCCCACAAGCTCGCCAATAGCGGCACCGCGGAGAGGACCAGCGACGACAGGGCTGCCGTAACGCGCGCGTGCGCCCAGTTCATCAGCAGGTGCCCGTTTCCGGGCCCGAGGGCGAGCAATGCGATCATCCACCACGAGCTCGCCGCCATCGGCACCGTCGGCGTCGCGTAGAGCGCCGTCGGGATGACCACCAGCAGCGACGAGGCGAGCACTCCGGCGGTGACCGTGACGGTGTGCGCGCCGTCCATTCGTGCGCGCTTGGACAACAGGAAGTACCCGCTGACCAACAACAGATTGATCACCGCCAAGAGCAGCCCGTAGATCGACCCGCGCGTCGCGAGCCCGCGGGCCGTCACGACCAGGACGACGCCGGCGATGCCGATCACCGCCCACAGCAGATAAGACTTCGGCAGCGGTTCGGCTAGCAGTCTTCGACTCGAAATTGCGACGATCAGCGGCATCATCGCACCGACCAACGCCACGGTCGCCACCGATGTCACTTTGATAGCGGCCACGTAGCAAAGCTGGTGCAGGCCGAAGAACACTCCGGCCGCAATGATCGTGCGCCACCGCGTGGGCCATCCCACCTGCATCGCGAAACCAGCGGTGCCAAGCACCACCGCGCCGATCAGCAGCCGCCACATGGCGATCGTAGGCGGCGGCAGCGGGATGCTCTTGGCGATGATGAAACCCCACGAGAACAACGTCGACGCGCCGAGCAAGGCCGTGACGCCGCCCGCGCGGCCCGTGGTTTCGGTCATCGCGACGGGTCATAGGGCGCCGGCGAGAGGGATGCCAGGAGTGACGCCCACGTCCAACCCGCGCGAACGACTGTTCACGCTTTTCGACAATCGAAGCCGAAAGTCCCTGAAAGAGGACGGCATCGTTCTTGCGACATAGGCAATATGCGCCGCCTACTTACCCTACTTGCCTTTTTCGCCGCCTCCACAGTCGGTCTGAGCACCGCTCAAGCCGACTGTGCGCCCGGTCCAACCGCGTGTTTCTGCACCAGCGCCGAGTACGTTGTGACAGGGTCCGTCGTGGACCTCGCCGACGACACCGCTCGCATCGAAGTCGCCACGGTGGACGTCAGCGACGGCGCGGACGCGCCCAAGCGACGGGTTGGCGAAATCGTTCGCATCGCGCCTTACGTTTTCGACCCGTCCTTGGCGGAGGGCGACCGAGTCATCTACGCCGCCTACGACGGCGAACTCTCGGACGTGGCCACAGGCATGCGTGTGGACGACGGCGGCAACGCACAATGTCAGTACGCAGAACCCAACGTGTCACTCAGCGTTCAGGAGAGCCGCGAGTTGATGCTCGCCGAGCTCACGACCTGCCACGACCGAGCACCGAACTTCGGCCTCGAAACGCGACCCTGCAACGACACCGTCACGAGCCCGTTCAGCTGCTCAATGGCGCGCCGCCCGCACCCGACCACGCAATCGCAGCCAACTCCGGCCGGCGCCGTGGGGATCTCGGCTGGTTTGATCCTGTTGGCTTTCAGCCGACGCCGAAGAAGCGCGCGCTACTGAGCGAACAGCGACGTCAGGACCACTTTAGCGGCAGTCGGCTTGCCTTTGATCGACGCGATCGCGAGCTTATTGTCCTGCAACAGCGCCGTCCCCGCATCCACGGGCTTGGAAAAATCCAACAGGTTGATGACGCAGGCATCGTCGCCCTTTTCGAGTTCGATCTCCACGTGTGTGACGCCAGAGTTCTGGTTGCTGTCCGTGCTCGCGTCGCTGACCTCCCAACCCTGCTCTTTGGCGACTGCTTCGATGTCACCGCGAGTTATCGACTTGAGCGGCTGCTTCTTTAGCAGCAGGCCCAGCCACTTCTTCGATGCGGTTTTGTCCTTCTCCTCGTCCGCCGATACGTGAAGCACACGCGGCGACTCCAGTTTCACCGCCACTGATTTCGACTTCATAGCGTCGCTGAAGTCGTAGAAGTCGACGAAAGAATCCTGATTCTTGAGCGTGAGGTTCAGCTGAACGCCACTCACGTCGTCCATCGAATCATCCTCGTCTGCAGCAGTGACGGTGTAGCCCTTCTTCTTAGCTAGCTCTGGGATCGACTTGCTGGTCGTCGCCCCGATCTTCAGCGGCCCGGACTTGGCGCCTGGAGCCATCGCTGCCTTATCACCCCCGGCGGCCGAACCGCCCTTCTTGTCGGACTTACAACCAACCGCACACAACAACATCGTGGCCGTGATCGCAGCGCGCCGTATCATCATGACCGCGAGTGTACCCGTCCTGTGGGCTGCCACAACTGCCGGGCGAACTGCACACCTTTGCAGCCTAGGCCGTCGCCTTAGTCGTTTCGAACTCAGCCTTGGCGGCGCCGAGCAACGCCGGCTCAGCCACGAGTTCAAAGGCTGTCCGAGCCAACGCCTTAGCGGCAACGGTCATCGTGTCCAGACCACGGTCGCTGCGAGCGCAGGCGGCAAACGCGTGCTCGTGGCACATCGTCTCGCCCTCGTCACAGATCGCGAGCCAGCCGTGAATCGACGGAACGACGTGACTGACATCCCCCATGTCGGTAGACCCTGTTCCTACGGTGGGGTCTTCGAACTTTGGCGACCTGCCCAAATCCCGTAGCGCTGTCCCAAACCGCTCCGCGATAGCCCGGTTGTTCCACATTTCCTTGTACCCCTCGCGAAGCTCGATCTCGACCTGGACATCCGAAGCCATGGCGGCGGCGCGTGCGCAGCGTTCCACGATCGCCCGGACCCGGGCGAGTTCGCGACTCGACCGGGCCCGCACGCTGAACTCGCAGGATGCTTTTTCTGGAATGATATTCACGGCCTGACCACCATCGATGACAAAACCGTGAACGCGCACGCCGTCACGAAAGTGCACACGCTGCGAGTCGACTAGGCGAAACGTGTCCATGCACGCGGTCAGCGCGCTCTTGCCTTCCCAGGGCGCGACCGCCGCGTGGGAAGGCACACCCGCGAACGACATCTTCAGCCACAGGCTGGCCAACGTGGGATGGGTCAGCAGATCGCGGTCGAACGGGTGATACATGATGGCGGCGTCGACGCCCTTAAACACGTCCGCTTCGATCAGTCTAATCTTTCCCCCGCCGCCCTCTTCTGCGGGCGTCCCGATCAGCTCGATGGTCCCGCCAAGCTGCTCTCTTAGCTTGGCCAGACCCAGGAATGCACCGACCGCGCCCGCCGCGATTAGATTGTGACCACAGGCATGGCCGATCTCGGGCAACGCGTCGTACTCCGCGAGAATCGCAATGCGAGGACCTCCCTCACCGATCCTCGCCCGAAGAGCCGTCTCCACTCCGCCCACGCCGCGCGTGACATCGACCCGCGCGTGCTCCTCGACCGTTTCCGAGATCATGCGAACGGCTTCGTGCTCCTCGTACCGAAGCTCTGGTCGCTCGTGAATGCGCTTGGCTAGGTCGCTGATGACGGGGCGAGCGGCGTCGATGGCGGCGTCGAGATCGGCTTTTGGAACTACCACGCCGCTAAGGATAACGTATGGCATGCTCGGGCCAGAAAATGATTCCGCCGGGAAGTGATCGGATTGTGTCGGGGATTGTGTCGTGGCAGCAACTCATCGGGCTGACGACGTGTGTCGCGCTAGCGGCCTGCGACCGTGAACGCACTCCGGAACCGACACCTAGTGCCGCGCCCACGACATCTGAACGGCCGGCGAGCCCGCCTAAAGTATCAAAGCTGCCCAAGCAGGTGCGATTCCGCGGCAGCGCCATGGGCACCGAAGTCGAATTCATCGCCTACACCACGCGCAAGCTAGACGAAACGGCCGTCAAACTGTCGATGCAGCA
>JAUIKB010000519.1 GCA_030430975.1 Polyangia bacterium | reverse complement strand
CGCGAGCTACTGGCCGGAGTTCGCTCAGGCGGGCAAGTCGAAGATCAGTGTCCGTACCCTGCTCAACCACCGCGCCGGGCTCATCGCGATCGACGACCCCGTTACCCTCGATATGATCGAGTACCGGTGGGCTGACGTCGCTGAGATGCTAGCGCGACAGCCGACGCTATGGCAGCCCGGTACCGATCAGGGCTACCACGGCGTCACCTACGGGTTATACGCCCAAGAGCTCTTCCGCCGTATCACCGGCGAGTCGATCGGGACGTACCTAGCCCGAGAGCTTACCGGACCCCTCAACGCCGATGTCCATCTGGGCTTGGCGGCCGAACACGAGAAGCGTGTCGCCACGAACTACCCCGCCGACACCTTCGACAAGGTGTTCAAGATCGTCCCAAAGCTATTGCTCCACTCTGGCACCGAAGGCCGCGTGTATCGCCAGGTGGCAACGGGTGGCGACACAGCCAAGGCCTTCCGCTACCCTGCGGAAACCGGAGCGATGGGCGTTCACAACTTCAACACGCGACGGGTCCACCAGCTAGAGCTTCCCTGGGGTAACGGGATCGCCAGCGCGCGCGGCCTGGCGCGACTCTACTCGGCGCTGCTCAAGAGCAAACACACTGAGCGAATCGCATCGGCGGAATCGATCGCGGCGCTAGGACCACGCCAGTCGTGGGCCGACATGGACCGCGTTCTGCGCAAACCTATGGGTTGGAGCCAAGGTTTCGTCAAGGAAAACAGTGCCGTGTTCTCACCGAACCCAGAGGCGTTTGGCCACCCCGGCGCCGGTGGCGCGCTCGGCTGGTGCGACCCGGTCGCCGAGGTCGCGATCGGCTACGTCCCGAATCGCATGGACCACCGAATCCGATCGCCACGCGCCATCGCGCTGTGTCGATCCCTGTACCGCTGCCTGTCGAACTAGTCTGGGGCTAGCGTCTGCGCTGCTTGCGGCGGAGCTTAGCCAGCCGATACTCGACGTCATCACGCTCTGCTTGATAGCGCCCAAGGGCAGCGTTGAACCTCGTGAACCGGGACTTGCTCAGAACGCCGCCAACCGCGGCAAACGCCGCCATCAAGAGCAGCGCCGGAGCAATGCCAGGTCCGGCGTCTAGCATCATGAGTCCGGCAACTAGCGCGCATCCCGCGATCGCAAAGGCAAGCTGCGCGTGCCACGCCTCAGGCCGGACGGTTCCACCGTTCTTCTGGCGAATGTAGAGTTCCTCCCGCTCCTCGCGCCAACGGTCTTCCAACTCATCGAGTTCTTGCTTGAGCCGAAGCTCCTTCACTTCGAAATCGAGCGAGGCCGCCTTCTTCTCGACCGCAGCCGCCTTCTTCTCGACCGCAGCCGTCTTCTTTTCGACCGCACGGACGCGCTTGCGTACCTCGGTGAAATGGGCACCGCCCTTGTGACGAATGCGCAGCCGCGCTTTGCAAAAGCCGCAAGTGACGAACTTCGTATCCTCGCCGACCTCCAGCGGTGCACCGCACTTGTTGCAAGCCACCTCGACCACTTCCACACCCGAACATACCCCATACGTCATCGCGTCGACGCGGATTGCGTCCCACGCCGGAAAGCCCCATCATCGCGATGTGGCGGGCGGGCGACGGACTAGGGGCAAGCTCTCTCGAAGGTGGCCTTCCGCAAATTGGGCCGCGCCCGTTGTTCAGGCGAGTCTTCAGTTGTGTACGTTGGCGACGGCGATTGGGTGCGCCGGCGCTTCCCCACGCGGCCAATCCGGAGATGATCAGCCTCCACTCAAGGCCTCACCCGTGGACGGTTCGGACACAGCACCCGCGTCGCATCCCCGGGTCGACGCCGCCCAGCCGGGTGCCTTCTGCTTCGAGCCCACGGTTGCCATGCGAACACGTTACGGCGACCCGGACTGCTCCGCATCAAACGAGCTATGCGAGCAACGGCGCGCACAAGCCATCGCAGACGGTGAACAGCCCAGCGCCTGTCGGCCGGGAAGCGAGTAGGCATAACCGTGAAAAGCATCGCGCTCACCATCTGGCGCGCGCCATTTATCGCAGCCCTGCTGTCGACGAGCGCGTGCGCCGACTCGAACGCGACCCAACCGAGCCGGTCGCCAGACGAAGTGCGCGTCAACGCGCCCCCACCAGACGGAAGCCGCCCGCCAGACCCCCTGCCGGACGCGGACCGATCGCGAAACCCGCCCGCCGATTCATCCGCAGAGTACTGCTTCGTTTCGAGCACGCCGCTGCGCGTCGGGTATCCGACCCCACAATGCGCAGCATCGCTGGCCGCCTGCGAACAGGAACGCTCAAACCAGGACCCACAACTACAGGCGACGACCGAATGCAGGATGCAGCGCGGAACCGGCAGTGATTGAATCGGCGTTGCGCCCGCCCTCAAACCACCGCATCGTTCCGCCCTCATGCCTCTGAGATCCACATTCTTGTTCGCCGCGATGAGCGCTGTCGCGTGCGGCGCCGGGACGCCGCCCAGCGAATCGCCGGACAACGTGCACGTGCCGGGCGCTGACCCAAATGACACCCCTGCTGGTGACGGGTCCGTTCCGGAGTCAGACCGCACCCCTCCCGCCGAGGCACCGCCGCAGGCCTCCACCGCCAGTTCGTACTGCTTCGAGCGCACCGTGGTCATGCGCACGCGATACGGTGACTCCGATTGCGCTCCGTCTAAGGCCGAGTGCGACGAGATGCGGGACAAGGTGGCAGCGCAGGGCGGCAGCCCGGGAGACTGCAAACCCGGGTCGGCACCCTCGCCGTCGCCCGCTCCGTAGCTGGACACGCCTGGTGAACCACCCGCTCCGCTGCGCGTTCACAATGGCCGTGGCGGTCGGCTGCTCAGAAACGGCGACACCGGCCCAGCCACCGCCAGCTCGCAACGGCCACGTCGCCCCGGAACGCCCCGCAGCCACCCCGGTAAAGCAACCCTCCGCTGAATCTGCGCCGCCGTCGCCGTCCGCATCCCCATCGCCAACCCCGTCGACGAATCGCGAGGTAGCTCCAGCAACAAGCTCTGGCTCCCTGCCTACCCCAACGCCTAGCAGTCCGATCGAAGGCGGACCGCCCACAAAGATGGTGACCGAATGGTGCTACACCAGCGGTCAGCGAATGATGTCATCGTTTGACTGTCGGCCCACGAAACAGGGCTGCGAGAAAGCCCGCGCGGCAGCCAGCCCGCCCGTCACAGCCTGCACGCGGTCCACCTACGCGGTCAAGGCAAAGGACTAGACTCATGAACCGAGCGGACAGCAAATGAACCGACACGATCCGTCAGCACCGTCTAACCAAGGTCGCTACGCGCGCCTGCTGGCAAGCCTGAGCGTGTGTGTCGGTCTGGCGGCCTGTTCAACCTCACAACCCGGAGGGGACGCCGAAAGCGGCTCTACACCGTCGACGGGCGACTACTGCTTCGTCGAGACGATCGAGATTCGGACCGCCAGCAACATGGTCTGCCGTCCGACGCCCGACGAATGCGAAGACGCACGGGACGAGTACGAGGACAAAGGCGACATGCCAGGCCCGTGCTTCAAGCAGGAGTGACGGAGCCGGCGCTACTGCCGCCGCTCACAATCAAAACGCTGATACTCAACCCCGGCGTCACTCCGCAGCGCGTACACGACGCCACCTGCATCCAACACGTCGAAGTCCCGCAACGTCTCCTCTGGAAGCGTGTTCGCTTCCAGCAGCTTCCCGCCTCGAACGTCGCCGCTGTCGGCGTCCAGACACGACAGCACCACGCTGGCTTGAGCACCGGGGCGCTGCGCCTCGACGGCAAGGTACACGGTTCCGGTGCGATCGGTGTCGAGCAGCATGATGCGACGCACGATCGGCCAAAGGCTGATATCCCGGCGAAATCGCGGCTCGCCCGTGGCTCGAACGAAGCTGCTCACCGCGACCTTGCCCTCGGCTTTGTCCACGATCGCCGCGCGTAATAATGACAGGCCGTCGCGGCTCGGGCGGCCCTTCAGCGTTTCGCGGGAGGTCGCAGGTTGCGCCGCGGTGGAGCCGACCTTGACCAGCTCTTGGTGCCCACGCTCCGCGTACACGTCGTCTCCGTCCACGACGATACCGGTGACCTCACCGGAATCTGGAATTCCGTCACCGACCAGCGGCAGTTCGCCCAACCGCGCGCCGTCGGCGTCGTACATGGTCACCGCCGCGCCGCTGTGCCGATCGAGAACCGCGACGACACCGTCATCGGCGACGGCCACGTCTTCCGGCGTGTTGAGCGCAATCGGGATAACCCGTTCGACCTTGCCATCCGGAGCGCGTCGCACGATCCGATCGTTGACCTGATCGAGCACGTAGATGCGCCCCTGGCGATCGCTGGTCAGGCTCATCGGCCCGACCGGGTTTGCCTCCTGCGGGCGCTCCCGACCGAGCTGATCACGGTCGCTGCCCCACCCCGCGAAAAACGGTTTCGTCGCTGCGCTCGACTCTTGTCGACCGACGGATCGCGAGGGCGCGGGATGAGCGGCGCGTGCGGTTCCCGAAGCGGTCGAACGGTCCGTCTGCCGACCACCCGAGCTTGTCTCCATCGATGACGGCTTCGCCCCCGGCCGCGCTAGCAAGAAATACAGTGCGCCGAGGCACAGAACGCCCGCGACCAACGCGATCAGCGGTGCTGACCGACCGCCGGTAGGCTCCGGCCGCGAGTCGCCCACGTCAGTAGCCGCTGCGGCGGATCGCGTGATACTTCGAGGACGCTGTTCGATACCCTGCCACGCAACCGTACGAGCAACCTTTGCACTCGATGGCATACATCGAGCCCCACGGATCCCCCTTCTCGTACACGAAGATGTGACCGGCACCGCCGCTTCGATAGACCATCGCGTCGGCGGCTTTCATCGACCCCTGCGACACCGTCGACCACTGACTCGTATCGCTGTTGAAGTTCAACGTGCTGTACGGGTGCGAATCGACGGTCAGATCGTTATTGCTGGACGGCACCTGCCATACCTTCGCGACGAGACCAGAGCAGTCGCCGCCATAGCTTCCGCTGTGGGAGCAACTCGGACAGCTACCGCTGCACGAGCCAGCGTTACCGCTCGGTCCTTCGGGACGGAATCGGCCGTGACCCCACCA
>JAUIKB010000518.1 GCA_030430975.1 Polyangia bacterium | reverse complement strand
TTCCGCCCTGCTGTGCCATTGCGTTGAGCAGCGTGAAGTCAGCACCAGCCATTCCGACCGTGAACGTCTGAATGCCGTGACTGCTGTAGGCAGCGCCAGGGATGCCGGCCAAGGTGCCTTGGTCCACGCTGCACACGTTGGGGACACCGTCGGTAACGAACACAACGACGCACTTTTCCGTAGGGTTTCCCTGTTGAAAGGCTGTGCAGAACTCGGTCGCTCCCCGAATGCCACCTTCGACCGGTGTGTCGGCGCCGAGCGGTTGATGCAGCCCTAGCGATACCGAGATGTTCTGGGCGTGCATTGGGAGTCGGCCGATCGGCACGTCTGGAATGTGGTAGCCACTAGCGGAGCCGCAGCCGAGCCCGTTGACGGGAAAGTACTGCAGAGCCACGTCGAGCCAGGCAGACGCCGGGTCGTTTACGAACGCGTTGAGCGCGTCGACAGCGAGCTGCCACTTGCTAGGGAAGAGCGGGGCCAGCATGCTGCCGGACTGATCCAGCATGATGTAGATGGCGACGGGCTCGAGGTGGGTGACCTCTTCTTGTTTGGTGACCTCTTTCTGAACCTCAACCTGTTCCGCCATGTAGGAGGCGCTTGCGCAGGCGGCATCTGGCGGCAGTCCGCCCGTCGCGCCTGAACCGGCGTCCCAATTGATGGTTCCGCCCGTGCCGGGCACCGCCCCGGCGCCCGTCCCGCCGGTCTGAGTGCCGCCACCCGCGCCAGTCGGTGAACCCTGCGTCTGTCGATCGATGGAGCTGCCGCCGTCTGTGGTGCACGCCGTCCAGCCGAGTAAGAGCCAGGCACCGCAGCTGATGAGTGTTCCACGTTTTCGATCGGTCCATGTACGCATGGGTGTTTCTTTCGGGTGTGAACGCCTCAGTCGCGGCTGATGTCGGGCTAGGCGTTAGAATAGCGGTGGTGGCTCGTAGATCGGCTTGACGTCGGCGCCGCCGGCGAACGCATATGCGTCAGCCGGCCCGTAGCCGTAGGCCATGATTTGAAAGGGGCCGTCTCCGGATAGGTTGTGCACGCCGGGCGTGAGTTTACACCGCCGCGACTCGTAAGTCTTGCCGTCGAGGGTGCCGATCGGGTGCGCCGTACAAGTGGCGGGGACATTTCCGTCGATGGTGACGACCACGGTTTTTCGACGCCGATGACCACCCAATTCTCGTCCCAGGCGGGGGGAGACAGGAATACGTATTCCGTGCGCGCCTGTTCGACGGGTGGGAAAACCGTGAACGAGGGGTCGCCCTTCGGCGTCGGCTCGACGTAGTCCTGGCTCAGCAGGAACTGCGCGACGATGATCGGTTGGTCGGATTCGACGACGATGTCATCGCGCGTGTACGTATCGACGACCTGACCCGGTTCAAGGGTGAACTTGTCGAGGGGGGGCGGCAGCGTCGTCGTGACCTGAGCGGTTTCCGCGACGCCTACGAACCGCAGTCGATCAGGCTCGACCCACTTCGTGAACATGGCGTTCGACCTGATCGGGCTCCTTGTTACCAGGAATCGTTTGCCAAACGACTCGACGGGCGCGAGCTGTTCTTCGAGGTGCTGATTGCAGCAGCCTTTGCTCTCGCCTTGTTCGAGGTTCTTCCAGCTCGGGGGTTCTTCCGCGTCATAGGGCAGGCCGACTCCCGATTGTTCCGTACCCGAAAACACCACGATGGGCTTGGTCGCCTCGACACCTGTGCCGGTGAAGTCCGCACACCCCGGTGCGGACGTCATGGCGACGCATTCTGCGAGCGTGGAGTCATCACTCTCCAGGTTGAGCACGTCGAACGCGCCGATCGTGATCTCGAGGGTCTCGCCCGGCTGAGTCGCCTTGACCGAATTACCGTTGCCCCGGATGCGCCACGTCGGGTTGACGGTGACGCGCGTGTCTGGCTCTGTTCCCACGATGGTGACATAAGAGCGATGCACGGGGACGAGCGGTTGCGGAAAGCTGTGGGACGTTGGCCAGCCTACGACGCGGTACTTCTTTCCGATCGCGGTCGTGGGCAGCAATAACGATGCGTCGGTTGAGAAGCTGTGCACGATGTTGTTGAACTGATAGACGACGATCGGCGCGGTGCTGGTGATGCGGAAGGCCGAGCGACTCAAGCAGGTGCCTGGCGCTACCGGATCGTCCGATCCGTTGCCGCAGTCGACGGGGCGCTGCGGCATGCGGAACTCTTCGAGACTGCCAGGCTCGATCAGCGTTTCGTGAATGGCGGTTGGAGTAGGTGGCTTACCGTAGGGAGCGTCGGTGACTTCGATGACTACGCGCGCTTTGGTCTGCCCAGCGTTCGCGAGCGCGACCGCCCACGGACCTTCGCCGGGCTTCGAGATTCCGTCCAATAAGTCGAGGTCGACAGCGTAGAACTCGCAGCCGACGTTGGACGGTTGGTCGGCGGCGATCTGACATCCGTCTTGACACCGCCCGCCGTTGCAAAGCTCGTTCGGGGTCACATGCCTGGATCAGCTTGCCTTGTGTCCCCGAGTCGCTGCACTCGTGCACGTTGTTGCCGACGCACATACGGCCGTCGGGGGAGCACTGTGAGCAGCCGAAATCCGGGATACAGAAGTCGTCGCAGGTTTCGGTGGTTTGCTGACCGTTGTCGCAGCGGGTGTAAGTTTGATTGAAACACGAGCCGCAGAAGTCAGTGCCGGTGCCGCCGGTGCCGCCCGCCGCGTTGCCGCCGGTGCCGCCGGAACCATTCTGGATGCCGATGTCACCGCCGGCCGAACAACCTGGAAAAAAAGCCGCCAGCGTCAGGGCCAAAGCGCCGAACCGCACTGTGTTGTGAACACTCATAGTAGGTGCATGTCGGCAGCTGGCGTTGCCTTCACGAAAATCGACACGACGTGTTCATTTTTCAAGACGAGTGGCCTGGCGCACCTGCGCTGCGAACGGGCTTTTGGGAAATGTAGCGAGGAACCGCTTCGCGCGCACGCGCGCCGCACCGCTTTGACCGGCGCGTGCCAGCGATGTGATCGCGATCGCTTCGCGTTCTTGATACAGCATGCCGCCGCGAAACTTCGCGTGCCCCTGGGTGGCCTTGACGGCGGCTGCGCCGGGATTCGCGGCCGCCAGCTGACGCAGCGAGCGTAGATGTTGGATCTCATCGGCGAGCGTTGGCTTCGCGCTCGGCGGGGGAGCGGCGCTGGGGCGGACGGTGACGCTGGACGATGCTCGCGGCTCGGTGGCTGCACTCGCGGATGGTTCTGGAAGGGGCGCCGGTGTTTCGACGGGTTTCGCCAGGCTCGGTGTGGGCGCGACGTCGGGGGCGGTTGACGACGAAGCAGCGGGGACGCCGCGCTCGGCGGGCGGCGTCACCGCGGGAGCGCGAGATGTCGCGTAGGCGAACAGTCCCAGGCCGATGATGCCGGCGGCGCCAGCCGCTATCAGCACCGGATGGCCGGCGGCGCCGACTGCGCTGGCGGCTGCGTCTGTGCCCGGCGTCACCGGATCCGTCGGGGGGCTGTCGCCGCTCGGAGCGTTCGCTTCCGATGCGGGGGGTTCGGCGGCGAGGCTGTCTTGGAACGCTTCGAGCCCCCCATCCAAATCGAACGGAACAGCGCTGTCGCCGAGCGCACTCAGCTCTGCCTTGAGTTCAGCGCCAGCTGCGGGATCGTCGAGCAGTCGCACTGGAGGGCCGTCGAAGGTCGGCTTGCTCATGGGACGACCTGCGGCGTGGTGGGGGATTCTGTGATCTTCGCGTACGCCGTCATGAATGCTCTTCGGGTGGCGTGTAGCCGAGAGTAGATGGTGCCCACCGGTACGTCGAAGGCGGCGGCCAGGGAATCGCAACTCTCGCCTTCGAGTTCGAACAGGATAAACAGTGATCGCTTGTCGAGGTCCAGGGTATCCAGCGCCCGCTGCACGTTGGAGAGGGCTTGCGTACTCTGAGCGCGAGCTGCGGGGCTGGCGGTCACGGCTGGGACCTCTTGGAGCGTCTCGGGGTCGGCGACGTCCACACGTGCGGCCTTCCGTCGACGCGCGAGGCTGGTGCGCAGGGCGATTTCGGCGAGCCACGTCGTCGGCTTCGCGGCGCCGGGTTGATAGCCGCCTCGGCGATGAGCGACCAGGAAGACGTCTTGAACAAGATCGTCCACATCTTGGCCTCGAAAGCCAAGGCGAGTGACGTAGCGCGCGATCCAAGCGGCGTGGCGTCGGAAGAGTGTCTCCGCGTCGATCGGCTGCTGGCTGTTTTCCGAGGAATTCCCCACGTCACACCAGGTGTATGTCGGTACGTCGAGGATCCTTCAGAAAAAGATCGCTACCGGCAGGTGAAGCGCCCAACGTAGGCCTCATCCGGCGTGGGATCATTGCCGCGTTGCGCCCATCCGACGATGAACTGAGAGCCGTCTGGGGATCCTAGGGCGCTCATGCCCGGTAACAATAGGCCGCCCGGTCCAAGGAAACCGAACGTATCCGTCGCGCGACCGACCTCATCCACCACGGCCACTTGGATCGCGCGTCCGGTCGAGTTCGACGAGTCCCGCCAAGCGAACGCGAGTCGCCGTCCCAAAGAGGCGACCGCCGCGACCAGATCGCCACCCTGGATTGAGTCGACGATAATCGGGTCACCCAACACCGTCCCCGCGCCGTCGAAACGCAGCACGACAGGCGGAGGAGGAGCCAGCGCGTCAACGCCTTCGTACTGGACGATCAGCCAATAGCCGTCCGGGTGTGGGAGCAGCCGTAGAAATCGCACCCGGTCGTTGGCCGCGAAGCCGATCGGTAGTTGAGCCTGCTGACCATCGACAACCGTGCCGATTTGCACCTGACCTGGCAGGCTTTCGGTTTCGCCGGGTAGTTCACAGCGAGCCCAATCTCGACCGTTCGCGACCGCGAAGAGGAAGCCACGCGGTGTAGAAACGGCGTCGGCGAGGATCGGTTGGGTTGCGCACGCCACGTTTGGAAGCACGACGGGGTCAACATTGCTCTCCGTGAACGTGACGAGATCCAGCGTGTAGCGATCGGGCTGACTGCGCTCGACGCCGACGAGCAGCGACGTAGATCCGTGCCGGACGAAGCGCACGAGGTCACCGTCCGGAGCGTTTCCGGGTACGACGACGACTTCT
>JAUIKB010000517.1 GCA_030430975.1 Polyangia bacterium | reverse complement strand
CGGTGATCGTGACATCCGACCATGGAGAGCGGTTCACGAAGAAGTCTCGCCAGCACGGCTTTCAGCTGACCGAAGCCAATATCCATATTCCCCTGTTGATTCAGGCTCCCGGATTCAAGCCGGGAACGAATGACGATGTAGTGAGCCTGGTCGACATCATGCCTACGGTGCTTGGTTTAACCAATACGCCGGCGCCGCGCGGGCTCGACGGCTTCGACCTGCGCACACACGTCGCGAAGAAGGGCAAGCCACGGGTTGTCATCGCTGAGACTTGGCGGCTGGATGAGGGAGAGAAGGCGTTCATCGACCGGATAGCGGTAACCGACGGAAATCTGAAGCTGGCCTGGGATCTCAAGAACGACAACAAAGAGCTGTTCAAGCGCAAAGAACGCTATCGCAAAGCCAAGAACTACATCGACGAAATCGAGGCTCCCCACCTGCATTCGACGGCGGACGAATACCTTGAGCAAAACCGTCGCGTCGCGGTTTACGACTGATTTCCACTCACAGTCCGCTGGTGTGTCGATTCCCGCGGAATCTGGCCGGAATTTACCGGCTTAGCTTGACGTGGCGCTGGGGACGCGAAGAATGTGCCGCGCTGATGACTATCGGTGAGACGTTTCGGCGATTCGGGGGCGCTGCTGTGTTGGCGCTCGCCGGTTGTTCCGCGTCCGATGCAAAAGACCCGAACCCTAGCGTGGACGCCGGAGCCGACGCGACCGTCGATGCTTCCGATGGCGGAACCGACGGTCCGGTTGACGCGGGCGGGGATGCTTCGGGAGATGCCGGACCGGACGCGGACGCGGGGGACGCTCAGGCCAGCTGTGGTAACGACCAGTTGGACCCGGGCGAGGAATGCGACGACGGCAACCTGGTCAGCGGAGACGGGTGCGACGGTGAGTGCCGCCAGGAAGGACCGCCTAGGGACCAGTGTCCCGGCGACAGCCTGGCCCTGGAGCAACAGCCTGACGGGCGGCGGGTTGCGGTGGTCGCTGACACGACGTCCGGTCTCGCCTCGCGGTTGTCGTCGGCGTGCGGCGGCGGCTCGGGCGGCGACGCTGTCTACAGAGTCGATGTTCAGGGCGCTGCGCTCGGGACGGTCACGCTGTCTGCCGCGTATACGTCGGTCGTGTCGGTTCGCACGGGGTGTGACGACCCCGCGAGCGAACTCGCGTGCGCGGACGCTTTGACGTCTCAGGGCGAGGACCTTCAGATCAAGTTCAGCTCGGGCGGCGGAATGCCGGTGTACATCATAGTCGACGGCTACGGCGGAGAAACAGGCGAGTTTCAGCTACGCGTCGAGCTGACGGAAACGACCTGTGGTGACGGGCTCGCACTGACTCCGGAGGAATGCGACGACGGTAACGCCGTCGGCGGTGACGGCTGTTCTGCGACGTGCGAACTCGAGTCAACGGGCGTGCCGTCGGGATGTCCGGGGACGCCGTACCTGTTTCCAGCCGTCGCGCACTCCGTGAGCTTTTCGGCTGATACCGCGCTGCTGCCGGACACTTCGTCGTCAACGTCAGCCTGCGGATCCGCCAGCGCGCCCAACGCGGTCTATGCGTTGACCGCTGCCGCTGCAGGAAGATTCGAGTTCGAACTCGTGCCGCAGTACGACGACGCCGTGCTCCACGCTCGAGCAGAGTGCTTTACGAGCGGGTCCGAGTACGACTGTCGTCGCAACGATGCTGAGACCGGTACGGCGCCGCTGTCGTTCAGCGTGCCGGCCGTCGACAACGAAACCGTAACGGCACTGGTTGGCGGTCGATCGACTTCCGATACTGGAGCGTACACACTCAATGTCGGTTTCGTGCCTGCGACGTGCGGCGATGGATCGCTCGATGGTGGCGAGGAATGCGACGACGGCAACACCGAGGTCGGGGACGGGTGCGAGTCCTGTGCGCTCGTCGCCCAGTCCGGTCAGGAAGACTGCCCAGGCGTGGCGTTGGCGTTGAACGGTGCGGGGACCGACCCGCGTGTCGGCAGCGTGACTGCTTCGACCGAATCGAGCTCGGCGTCCGCTAGCGGGTGCGGGACCACTTCAGCTCCCGATAACGTCCATCGCGTGACCGCGGACGTATCCGGCCGTCTGAAAGCAAAGCTAACCGGCTCGTTCCGCAAGGCGCTGTCGATGCGCTCAGACTGCGCGGATGGCGGCTCACAGATCGCCTGTGACAAGTTCAGCAGCTCGGTTAACGGCTTGGGCGAGCAGTCGCTGGAGGCGCCTGTAGAAGCGGGCAACGACTACTTCCTGATCGTCGACGGAACGGTCGCCGACGCCGGGGTCTATCAACTCGACGTGCGCATCGAGCCCGGCGGCTGCGGCAACCAGGTGATCGACGGCGGGGAAACCTGCGACGATGGCAACGCCAGCAACGGCGACGGATGCGACGCTGCCTGCCAACTGGAGCCGGTTGTCGGCGGAGACGAGTGCGCCGACGCGCTGAGCTTGACCATGACGCCGCTGGGCGGTGGCCTGTACACCGCATCCGCGACGTCTGGCACGACCAATCTCACGAACAACGGCAATTTCAGCGGTACGTGCACGGCCCTCGGCCGGGATGCATTCTATCGCTTTACAGCGCCCGCCGCCGGCGTCGTAACAGCCGACGTCGCGCAGGCTGGATTCGATGTCGTGCTCGGTGTCCGCCCCGACCCGTGCACGGGTTTCGGCAGTGGGTTCCTTACCTGTTCGAATGACACGTCGGCGTTCGGCGGCGAAAGCGTGTCGTTTCCGGTTGAGGCGGGCGTCGACTATTTCGTGATCGTGGACGCGGCGACAGCGGCTGACGCTGGTCCGTTCGCGCTGGCGCTAACCCTGCGCCCCCCCGCGTGTGGCGACGGGTATCTGTCGGAGACCGAGCAATGCGAAGACGGCAACACCGACGCAGGCGACGGCTGTAGCGCTACCTGTGAATTGGAGAGCCTGAGCGGCGTTGAGGCTTGTCCGGGACTGACGCTCAACCTGACGGGGACGGGCAACGAGCCTCGCCGCGCCGTAGCGACCGTTGACACGACGGCGCTCAACGCCTCGCTCAGCAGTCCGATGTGTGGCGGTAGCGGTCCGGAGGCGATCTTTGCTGTCGTGTCCGACGTGTCGGGAACACTCCGGGCGCGTCTGGATGCCAACTACGACGCGGTGCTGTCCGCGCGAACGGACTGCGTGAATTCCGGTACAGAGATCGGTTGCGATGACGGACCGGCAGAGATCGGCGTCGACGTCAGCGTCACTCAGGGAACCCCGGTGTATTTCCTGGTCGATGGTTCGAGCGGAGCGAGCGGTACGGCTAGCCTGGAGGTCACCGTTACGCCATGAAACGGCTCTATCAAGCGTTGATGGCCAGCGTTGTGCTGGCGCTCGGCTCAGCGACCGCTTGCGCGTCGGAGGACAAGACGGGCATTCCGGACGAACCCGTCGCTGACGGCGGTGTGGACGTCACGGGTGACGCTCCCGACGCGGCGGATGCTCCAAGCGATTCGGGTGGGGACGCCGTCGATGCGCCTGGAGACGCGCTCGAAGCGATCTGCGGCAATGGCGATCTCGAGCCGCCTGAGGAATGCGACGACGGCAATCAAGTCAACGGCGATGGCTGCGACGAGGACTTCCTGACCGAGGCAAACGGCGCCAACGACATCTGCCCGGGGGTTAAGCTCGACATGATGCCTTCGGCGCTAGGTCGTCGTGGAACGGTCATCGCGACGACAGCCACCGCGCTGCACCACTACGCGGCCAACTGCGGCGGCGGGTCCGGCAATGACGTCGTGTATTCGTTTAGTAGCGACGCGGCTGGCAAAGCGCGCGTCACGCTGCAGGCCGAGTACGCCGCGGTGCTCAGCGTCCGAGAAACGTGTTCCGACGTGACCAGCGAAGTGGCTTGCTCGAACTTGCCGGACTCGACAGATGCCTTGATCGTGGAGTTCCAGGTCGAAAAGGACAAAGAGTACTACCTGGGCGTCGATGGCTTCGGTGGAGAGAGCGGCCCGTTCTCGCTAGAGGTCGACGTGATCGTAGCCGTGTGTGGTAACGGGCTCGCCGAGCCTCCTGAGGAGTGCGATGACAGCAACACCGCTGACGGCGACGGCTGCAGCATGGCTTGCGAACGTGAAGCCGTGGGCGATTTGGACGCTTGTGGCGCGACGGCGCTGCCACTGATAGCCGGTGCGCCGATCAGCCTAGCGGGCGACACGTCGTTACTCTCCGCCAGCACCCGCGCTCGCTACTGCTCGAGCTTGAACGGCGGCGGGGGCGAGGCGATCTACCCGGTGACGCCGCAGGTGACGGGTTCGCTGCGCGCGAAGCTTCGCCCAGGCTACGATCTGGCGCAGCTGCACGTGCGTGAGGAGTGCCCGGACCCCAACACGGAGCTGGACTGTGCGGACGTGGCAAGCGCCGGAGGCACCGGTGAGCTGCGCATCCCGGTCTTCGCGAACCGGTCCGTCAACGTATTCGTCGACGGCGCGGCGTCGTCGGGCGGCGCGTACGTGCTCGACCTCGAACTCACCGCTGCGATGTGTTCCAACGGCGTCCTCGACGGAGGTGAGGGCTGCGACGACGGCAACACCACCCCAGGCGATGGCTGCAGCGCGACGTGTCAGATCGAGCCGGATCCTCAAGCCGATGTTTGCCCTGGTCGCACCCTGACGCTGAGTGACGCGGGCGGAAAGCTGGTCGCCACGGCGATCGGTTCAACCGACGATTCCGCCAAGACGAGCGCGTTTTCCATGTGCGGAAGCGCTCTTGCGAACGACAGCGTATATACCGTCACACCGCCCGCCGACGGCGTGATGAACGTAGTGGTGAGCGGTGATTTCAGCCGATCCGTTTCGGTGTTGACCGATTGCACGGACGAAGGCACCCAGCTGGCGTGTCAACCCATCACGGGTCCGGGCGACGTCAACTTCGACGTTCCCGTGCAGGCGGGAGTGCCCGTGTGGGTCGTCGTGGACGGACGCTCGGGCTCTACCGCGGGAACTTTTCTTCTCACGCTCAGCGTCGACCCGCCGGTGTGCGGGAACTCGGCTATCGAAGGCGCGGAGCAGTGCGACGACGGCAACACGCTCGGTAATGACGGCT
>JAUIKB010000516.1 GCA_030430975.1 Polyangia bacterium | reverse complement strand
AGCCCAGGTCCAAGATGATGTAGTCCACGTCGCGTTGGCGTAGCTTCTTGAGCCAGCGCGGCTTGCGGCCGGGGCGGATCGGCACGGTCGATCCCACGGAGTAGCTCTGCGCCAAGAGCATCAGTCCCGGTACCTGAGTTGGGACGGGTGCGGTCTCGGCGTCGCCGTCGTCGCCTTCTTTGAGCATCGGCATATGGGTGCCGAGCATCGTGTGCAGGTCAGCCCCCGCCGGATTGGCGTCGACCAACACGACCGACCGACCGAGCTGTGCCAGGTACACGCTTAGATTGACGGCGAGGATGGACTTTCCGACGCCGCCTCGACCCCCGCCCACCGCGAGCACGTGGCGCACCCCACGCGGCGCTTCCTCGGGTGGCGGTGGCGCGGCTCCTGGCCAAGGCGGCGGTGGCTGAGTCACGGGAGGCGTAGCCTAGCGCTATGCGGCGTAGGTTCGATAGTTCACGCCAGCAGGGAACAATTAGTCGATTAATATCGAGTGCTTATGGTTCAAGTTGTGGCCGGTATGGCTGCGCTTTTGCACGCGGCCGTGGGCCGGGCCCGGTGGCTGATTCGTGTGGCATGCGCCGCGCCGCTGCTCTTTCTAAATTACTGGGAGGGAAATAAAGGCGGCTGCGCGCGACTAAGGCCCGGATCGATGAGGAGCAAGGGGAAAAGCGGTACACGCACTGTTTCCTTGACACCGAGGGCTGCGGACCGACCACCAAGTTGCGTCGCGTGGGACGCCTCAAGGAGGACCTTAATGGCCATCATGACTTCGAAGACCTTTCTCAACACCAGTATGGTTGCCCTCGTCGCGGGGGCCGGGATAATCGTCGGCTGCGGCAGCGACGACGAGGATCCGGTAAACAACAACGGCGGCGCCGCAGGCGCAGGAGCTACAGCCGGCTCGGCCGGCTCAAGTGGGTCCGGCGGTACTGCTGGCTCAGGCGGCTCAGGCGGGAGCACCAGTGGCCCGACCGCCGCGTTGCGTGTCGTCCACGCATCCCCCGGAGCGCCCGCGGTGGACGTGTACGCAGCTGGGTCGGATACACCGGCTGTTTCGGGTCTGGCGTACGGCGACGCATCGCCGTATCTCGACCTGCCCCCCGGCAGCTACGCATTCGACATTCGCGCAGCAGGCTCGCCGGCGACGGAAGCTCCAGCGTTCACGACCCCGATGGTCGCGCTGGCGGCGGACAAGAAGTACACGACCATCGCTTCTGGCGACCTGGCGAGCACGGACGACGCTGATAAGTTCCGCGTCTTGGCGTTGGAAGAAGGCTTCAGCGACCCGGGTGCCGGAAACTGGGCGATTCGCGCGGTGCACGGTGCGTTCGACGCCGGCACCGTTGACCTCGACGTCGGCGACGACGGCAGTGCGGAGGTGTCGGACTTCGCGGTGTTCGCCGATACAGGCGCGGCGGGCGTCCCGCTTCCAGCTGGCGTTGCGCTGCAGGTCGGCATCTTGGCAGGCGGCAATCGTGTGACGGCGTTCACGACGCCGGAGATTCCCGAAGGTACTGAGGTGTTCGTCATCGCGACCGGACGTTTGGCGCAGATCCCGCGTGCGGACGAGGGCTTCGCGTTGCTCGCCGTACTCCCCGACAGCACGACGGCTTGGATTCGACAGAACCCCACCGTATACGCGCTGCACGCATCGCCTGACGCGCCGCCCGTCGACATCTACGCCGGGGACGCGGAGATTGTAGACAACGCTGCGTTCGGAGAGATGGCGCCGGTGCAGGTACCCCCAGGCGACTACACGTTGGACATCTTTGCAGGTGCCGCTGGGGCGACCCCGAAGCCGTCGACCGCGCCAGTCGCGAGTCCGATGACCGGCATGCTGGAAGCGGGCGAGCGCTATCTGGCCATCGCGCTCGGCGAGCTGTCAGGCACCAACCAGCCGTTCGCGCTCGAAGTCTACAAGGATGAGTTCGCGCTCGACGACGCCGGCAACTCGTTGGTCCGTGCGGTGCACGCCTCGGCGAACGCGCCCAATGTCGATATCGGACCGGTGGCTACGGCCGGCACGCTAGACAGCGCCCTGCTGTCCGATGTTCCGTTCGCCGCGGCGTCGCCAGGAGCAGGCGAAAGTCTTGCACCAGGTGCTCTGACACTCGGCTTCGCGGCGGCTGGCACGACAGCGACAGTCGCCGAGTTCGACCTGACGTTGACGGCTGGCATGCGCCACTACGCCATCGCCGGCGGCAACATCGGCGATGCCACCAACGGTTTCCAGCTGATCGTCGTCGATACGACCGCGTCCCCGTGGGCCGCGGTTAGCGTGGCGCCCAAGTAAATCGCGACGGGAGTCCCCCTACCTCCCGTGCGACGTGTGCGCAACCTCGTGCACCCGAGCGGCCGGGTCCGACAATGTCGGGCCCGGCCGTTCCCTATTGCAGGGCCAGCCGAGAGAGAGAAACCTGAACGATCCCAAGATGTTTGCACACATGCCTTGGCGTAAACGCGACGATTGCCCCAAGGCACTCCTCACACTAGGCTGCCGCACCATGCCGTTTGGGCGCGCCGTACCAGCACTTGCGATCGTTGTCGCGGGATCTCTCCTAGGGGTCGCGTGCAACTCGAAGAAAGACGGAAACGGTGCGCCTAGCGCCACCGCCGAACCGCCGTCGTCCGCAGCGCCCGGCGTTCCGGGCGTGGATGTTTCGGAGCTCACGACGCGCGAGAAGAAAGACTTCAACCGGTACACGAAAGAGTTCCTGGCGCCGTGTTCCGACACTCCCGTCAGCGTGGCCCAATGCGTCCGTGAGAAGCGCAAGTGCGACGAGTGCAAGCCGGCGGCGGAGTTTCTAAAGTCGCGGATCCTCCAGGGCCGCACCCGATCGCAGACCGAGGACGCTTTTCGACTTCGGTTTGCACCGGAGTCCGTCAAGACGATCGTCGTCAAGGGCACTCCGTTCAAAGGGCCCAAAGATGCGGCTGTCACGGTCGTCGAGTGGGCGGATTTTGAGTGCCCGTTCTGTCGCCTGGCGTCGCCGGTCTTTGACCGGATTGTGAAGCAGTACGAGGGGTACGTCAGAGTCGGCTTCAAGCACTATCCACTCTCGGCGCGTCACGAGCACGCCGAGGGCGCGGCGCGAGCCGCAGTTGCCGCACAGAAACAAGGCAAATTCTGGGAAATGCACCACGCGTTGTTCGCGAAACAGGAGACCCTGGGCGATCGGCTGTACCCCAAGCTGGCCAAAGACCTGGGCCTCGACGTCAAGCAGTTCAAGAAGGATTGGGAGAGCGAAGCCGTTGCCGATGCGGTGTCCGCCGATCGCAAGGCGGCCGACAAGCTAGACGTGGACGGAACCCCCACGATTTACATCAACGGTCGCCACTTCGACACCCAGCTGTTCGACTTGATGAAGGACATGGGTCCTTGGATCGAGGACGAAGTGAAGCTGCGTACCGGCAAGACCGTGAAGGCGAAGGACGTGCCCGACCCGGCTCCGCCATCGAGCGCCGCGCCGTCGGCATCGGGTCTCGGCATTCCATCGGCTTCGGCGGCACCGAGCGCTTCGGCCAAGCCGGCGAGCTCCGCAAAGTAGCCAGATGCGGGCAGGAGCGGACGGCGGCGGGTGCTTTCCTACGGGGCGGCACTATCCGGGCATCGCGCATCTGGTCAAGTTGGCCGTGCGCGGGCTCGCCAGCGAGTTCGACTCGGAAACGCGCGTCCGCGACCTGCCGCTCGTGTCGATCGACACCGAGACGACGGGACGCGATAGCTCGGTCGACAGAATTGTGGAGATCGCGTGCGTCATCTGGAGTCAGGGCGAAGTGCAGGCGAGGCATTCGTGGCTGATCAACCCGGAGCGCCCGATCCCCATGGAGGCAAAGGCGGTACACGGTATCGGTGACGAAGACGTGCGTGACAAGCCGGTGTTCGCGGGGGTGGCGCTCGAAATCGCGAGGGTTCTGCGTGGCTCGCTGCCGCTGGCTTACAATGCTGATTTCGACAAGGGGTTCTTGCAGGCGGAGTTCGCGCGAGCCGGAGTCCGCATCGAGGAGCTACCGCCGGCGATGCGCCACGACGTGCATTGGGTGGATCCGCTCGACTGGGCGCGGGAGCTGCACAAGGCTGAGAAGAGCAAGTCACTCGGCGACGTGTGCGAGCGCCTGGGCATCGACATCGGCCAGGCACACCGCGCGACGGATGATGCCGAAGCCGCGGCGAAAGTGATGGGTATTTTCTTGGGGGATTCTCGGGTACCGCAGACCTACGCCGCGTTCATTCAAAGAAATCCCATCTGTATTTCTTTGCCAAAACAAACGAGTAAAACGCTCTGGACGATCTAACCCATTCATTCTAGCACTGTAAATATCAAATATATTAATTGACCCAACTCTATCGCGATTCCATACTCTTTTGCATTTGTTGCAAACCAAAACACCATGGACCTCTCTAGGTTTTTTATTTGGACAATCAACATATTTTCCATTCATAAACAACTCCACAGGAATACCATTTTTCATACATTTATTCTTGTGGCCATGACAACACAAAGACGACTTTGTTGAGTAAGCCTCTTTCTCTTCAACAACTCTGATCCCTTTCTTCACCATAAGACGTTCAATCTTCTTCAAAGGACCTACAGGGGTAGAACTTCTAAATCCAGTAGTCTTTGAACAATCACCGAGAACGACTACTGCTTTACCATCATAAGAAATCTTTTTGATAATTTCCTCAATGGCTTTCTGTTCCCTCATTCTAGCAAGAAATTTAGTGTGTTTCATCCTCTTTACATTATAAACCCTGTATAATGACTCATAAGAAACACGCCTTGCCTCAATACCAAGACGAAATGCCTCTAAATCAACCGTCTTCAAGGTGTGAGTTGAGATCATATCAAGTAATTTCTCACGTTGTGCTCTTCGAGTTAGCTGAGTTGATTGTTCTCTCACCATTCTCCTCCCTGATCTATGATCAAACCATTTCTTGGTCACTGTTCTCGTTTCAAAGATACGCTCTCCATTACTCTTCAATTTTCCTGTCCATTTAGCACATGAATAAAGATTATGATAACCTTTATCTATTGCATTTATATCTGTAGGGTTTGCTTGAATTACTGTT
>JAUIKB010000515.1 GCA_030430975.1 Polyangia bacterium | reverse complement strand
TTCAGCGTGCCGAGCGTGAACTGCGGGGACGCGTAAACCAGTGATCCCTGAGAAGAAAGTGTCGTCCAGGGGATCGACAGAGAGATCGGAAATTGCGATCTTCGAGCGTGTTCCGACGTTCAAGCAAGCAAAGCTCACTATTTGAGGCGTCTACGCTGCTTTCGCCGCAGCGGAAGCAGCGGCTGGAGGATGGCTGGGCGGGTTGGTTTCGACGAGTGGCGCTGCCGATTCTCGAGCGGGAAGAGCCACGCTTTTCCGTCTTATACAGCAGCGAGGGCCGTCCGAATTACAGCGTGGTTCAGCTGCTGGGCATTAGCTTGCTCCAGAATCTGCACGACCTTCCCGATCAGGCGGCGCTGGATCAATACAGCTTCGACCAGCGATGGCAGCACGCGCTCGGCGTTGGTTGTGATGAGGCGGACGCGACGCGGCGGACGCTTGTTGAGTTTCGTCGTCGACTGGTCGCTATGGATCCGGAAGGCGAGCTTCTTCGAATCGTCTTTGACGCGATCTTCGACGCGGGCGCGAAGGACTTGGACATCTCGACTGCGCAGCAGCGCCTCGACTCGACGCTTGTGTGCTCGAATATTCGGCGACGAGGACGATTGAGCCTGGGACGAGAAACGCTGCGACTATTCCTGCGCAGCCTCGGAGCGGAGAAACGGCGTGCCGTGTCTAAGGCGATCTTGGATTGGTACCAGAACGTGACGGAGCAGTCGGGTTGGGACGACGACAAGCGAGGTGACGTGAAGGCGTCGCAGCTTGTGCAATGGCTAGCTGAGCTAGAGCACCAGTTTGCCGAGGATCCGACGGTCAGCTCGAGCGAGCCGTATCAATTGCTTCTTCGGATGCTTCGTGAGCATGGTCCGCGCCTCAGTGTTGAAGAGGAGGTGACGGAAGCGGACACCTCATCGGACGACGAGGCAGCTGCGGCCGAGCAAGACTCCTCTTCAGATGACGACCCACCGAGCGCCAGCCCGCCGACGGCGGCGAAGCGCACGCAAAAGAACAAGCGCAAGCGCAAGCGTCGGGCCCAAAAGGGCAAGAAAAGCAGGCCCAAGCAGAAGGCAGCTCACTTCTGGTCGGCCCACGATCCCGACGCAAGCTTCAGCCACAAGGGGCTCGGGTATCACGCGCATCTCACCGAAACCTGTCGCAACGAGACGACCGAGCTACTCACACACTACGACGTGGTAACTGCTGCAGAGAATGACAAGTCCGTCTTGGAGAAGGTGGTCGACCACCTCAAGGGTCGCGGCAACGCACCCGACCAACTCTACGCAGATGGCGGATATGCCAGCGCTCGAAACCTACGCGACTGCAATGACCAAGGTATCGATCTTCGAACCCCCGTACACCGCGGCACCGCGGCTTCAGACGCGCTGTCGCGCGCCGACTTCGCAATCGATGGCGATAACATTCGCTGCCCGGCAGGCCACGCGCCGGTGCGTATTGGAACCCGCAAGAGCCGACACATTCGACGTGAGGATTCTCCGCACGCCTTCTTCAGCTCAAGCCAATGCGCCAACTGTCCCAATCGAAAACGATGTCCGGTGTTAGCGCCGAAGAATCAGTCATCAACCGACTACTTCATCGACCTTCATCCCGCCCTCATCCGTCGCGATCGACGGTGGGCGGATCAGAAAGAACCCGCCTTCTGGAAGGACTACCAAATACGCGCTGGCGTCGAAGCAACCGTCAGTGAAGCCAAGCGAGCCCATGGAATGGCGCGCTTAAGATACCGGGGCATGTCGCGCGTGCGCCTTGCCATCGCCTTCAAGGCAACAGCCATGAACCTCAAGCGCTGGGGTCGCGCTGCTCGGCGGCGTCGTGCCGACGCGTCTGCATTGATTCTGCAGCTTCTGCGGCTAGTGCCCCGCGCCGCGCCTGCCCTCGCCGCCTGAGTCGGGCTTCCTTCTCAGGAATCACTGGTTTACGCGTCCCCCCAGTTCACGTTTCGAGCGTTGCCATACGGTTTTTCTAGCGGGAACGTAGTGATATCGAAGTGTTGGCGGTCGCAACGTCCGGTGAACTGGTTTACGCGTCCCCCTGGTTCACTCCACGCGGTAAGTCGAGGCCGGAGTGCTACCCTGTCGCCATGAGGACACGGTCATGAGGACACGGTGGGGATGCAGTGCGTTCGTTTTGGTGTGGGCCGTCACGGCGTGCGGTAGCGACTCCAGTTCGGGCGGCTCCGGCGGCGGCGCCGGAACGGCTGCGGGCGGTACGAGCGGTGGCGGTACATCGTCGGGCGGCACCAGCTCGGGCGGTACATCGTCCGGTGGGACGAGCTCGGGCGGCGTGGGCGGCGGCATTCAGCCGCCGGCCGCGGCGTGCGCGCCGGGCGCGAGTCCGACCATGGGCGTCGCCGAGCCGAAACTGATCGCCAGCCTCGGCGATCGCTGGCACGAGTCGTGGCTCGCTTCACCGGCCGTCGCCGATCTGGACGAAGACGGAACGCCGGAGATCCTCGCCGCTCGACACGGACTCGTGCTCGGTTGGCACACGGACGGCAGCATCGTGTTTCGGCAAGAGGTCGACGGACGCTGCTGGGCGTCGCCCGTCGTGGCCGATATCCGTAAGGACTTGCCCGGGCTCGAAGTAGCTCAGGCATCCGATGACAAGATCTACGCGTGGCAAGCGGACGGCACCGCCCTGCCCGGCTTTCCGTACACGTTCCGCGGCGAACTGCGCAGCCTCGCGGCGGGTGATGTCGACGGCGATGGTGAGCTCGAGCTCGTCAGTGTGACCACCCAAAACCTAGAAATGAACGGTCAACGCGACATCATCATCGCGGTCAACGCCGACGGATCCGTCGTCTCCGGATTTCCACCGAACACCAGCGGCGCGTCGGGCTGCGACGACGCTTGCTACGTGTACAACGGCTACGATCAGAACGTCGCGATCGGCGACGTGGATGGCGATGGGCGAAGCGATATTTTTGCCACGCAAGATAACGCTTACAACTCGCTGCATGACGGCACCGGGCGCGCGTTCGACTGCGATTCCGGCTTCAACAAACGCACGAAGTTCCTCGGCGTCCGCGGCATGCACGACTTCGCCGAGGCACAGCAAGGCTACGCCGATGACGAGTCCACGGCGCTACAAGCGCACCACACCAACACCGCACCGGCGATCGTCGATATCGACGGCGACGGGGAGGGCGAGCTGCTCTACGTCGCGTCGGTGCAAAACGCTGCTCAAGACAATCGCGAGCAGGGCGTCGCGCTGTGGGCCCTCAATCACGACGGCACGAGGCCTGCCGGTTGGGAAACGCCACTGCACATCAGCGGCTACCTAAGCGGCCTGTGGGACTACGGCAACAACAACATCGTCGCCATCACCAATCAGGTCAGCGTCGCCGACATCGATCCAGACAAGGCCGGCCCGGAGTTCGTGTTCGCCGGCTTCGACGGCGCCATCCACGCAGTTGATTCCAAACAGAATATTCTGTGGAGCGTAACGTACACGACCAGCGACGTGGTAGCGACCGGCGGCGTGGTGATCGCGGACCTAAACCAGGACGGATCGCCTGAGGTCGTGTTCAATACGTACTCCACCCAACAAGACGCGGGCGAGCTATTTGTCCTCGATGCCGGCGGCAACTTGCTTCACCGCATCGCGCTGCCCAAACGCGGCGCCATGCCCGTGCCGACGATCGCGGACGCCGACGGCGACGGGACGCTGGATATCGTGGTGAGCCTAAAAGACGGCGGCGACAACGAGCCCCAGGTCTTGGTGTACAGCGTCGCGGGGTCCGCTGATAACTGCGTGCTGTGGGGTACCGGGCGAGGCAACTACGAACGCAGCGGCTACGTGGTGTTGAACTAGCCGCAGCCCCCGTAGCACGCACGGGCGCTGCGAATCGGACGACCACTTCACGAAACGGGTCGACCGCTGGCAGGAGCTCTTGGAGTAGCTCGAACTTCTCAGATTTGCCGCAAGGCAAATGGAACCCTTGGGCTGAACCGGCGCGACCGGCCATGACTTCCGCGGCGATCGCGGCTGACACATGTGTCACCCCCACGACACGTGATTTCAGCTACTTAGACCCGACGTGGGTGTCGCCTTCCGCTCCATGCGATTCAGAGACTTAGGTCCGACCCGGGTGTACCCTCTATTCATGTAATTTCGGCGACTTAGCCCCGACACGGTATCGCGCCATTCGTATGATTTCAGCTACTTAGACCCGACACCTTGTCGCCTTGAAACGCCGCGGCACGGCGCCCAAGCGGGTGCGGGGTAGGCCCTCGACGAGAGCGCGACGTCGGACAATCACGCTTGCGCGTTCGCCACCGGTGGGCGGAATGATGCTCCGGCGGGCAGCCGCCACCGGCCGATGCTGACCTCCGCCCGCCGCGCTGCTACGGCAGCCTGCGTGAGTTCGGCCCAGTCCGTCAGCCAAACCTGTTCGCGCGCGCTGGGGTGGTCGCTTGCGTTGGTGCTCGGCCTCACCCGCGCTGTCGGCGCGCAGACCCCGGCACCCGCACCCAAACCGAACGCCGCGCCCCAAACGTCGTCGCTCAGCTGGGTCCGTCTACCCGGCGCTGAAAGCTGCATATCCACTCGGGCGCTCGGCGAAGCCGTCGAACAGCGCTTAGGTCGCAAAGCTATCGTCTCGGCATCGCAGGGTGAGCTTTCGATCGAGGCCCGAGTTCAACGCACCAAGACCGGCTTCAGCGCCAACGTCGTGCTCAGCGACCGCGACGGCAAAGTACTGGGTCGTCGCCAACTCAACCAACCCGGCGATACCTGCGGCGCCCTGGACGACGAACTGGCGCTCGTCATCGCGCTGATGATCGATCCAAACGCGCTCGCCGCCGAGCCCGACCCCGAGCCCGAGCCCGACCCCGAGCCCGACCCCGAGCCGGAGTCCGAACCCGGAACGAACGCTAAAGACAGCAGAGTTAGACACGCCGCGCAGCGGCAGCGAGCTGACGCGGAGCCTGCGACGCTAAGAAGCGAGCAAACAGTGTCCGAGACCGAGACCGAATCGGTCGTCGACGTCACCGCCAGCGTCGTCGCGGCACGCGGACTGCTTCCCGACTGGGCGGTCGGTGGCGCGGGGCACGTCGCGA
>JAUIKB010000514.1 GCA_030430975.1 Polyangia bacterium | reverse complement strand
AGCGGCCGTTGCGCAGAAACCCGAGACCTTCCGCGAGCCGCTCGACCCGTGCCGCCAGCCACGACGCTAGGCGAGGCGAGATCAAGCCGATCGTTCGCTCGGTCAGGCGTCGAGCGAACGCGCGCCGCCAGTAAAACAGCCCCATGGCGACGAAGGCGGCGATGAATATCGACAGCGCCGAGTACGCCGCTGTCGGAACGAGCCCGACCGAAATCGGTAGTTCGCCCAAGCGCGTTGGGAGGGGATCGACCATGGTTGCGGACGCTAAGCCCGCCAGCAAGATAAGGTTCAGGACCAGTCCATCGATGATGCGCTCTGCACCGATCGTACCGGTGGCTTCCCAGGCGGACATCTTCTGGCCGCGCTGGATCAACAGCGGCCGGACGAACTCGCCTGTGCGAAACGGGAACATCGCGATCGCACCGAACCCCAGCATCGATACGCGCATGATCCGCAGATGAGACACACGCGCGAAGGGGGTGAGCAGCCAATGCCAGCGTGCGGCGCGTATGTAGTGGGCCAGCGCGTAGATGCAAACGTAAACGGCCACGTCGAAGCCGGCCAGTTGGCGAAAGGCGCTGCTGGGTGGCATCAGCGGTAGCGCGCCGACTTGAAGCATCCATACGAACACGCCCGCCACGATCAGAGAGACGGCGATCTTGGCCCGGTGCGTCCGCCAGCCTCTGACTGGCTCAGCTGGGGCGTCAGACATGCACTCGACCGCGGAGGATCTGCGCTGGGCCCTGTCGAAAGAGCGTGTCGATTTCCTCGTCGCCGTAGCGTTTCCTGATCACCTCGATGCCGGCGGCGACCTCGTCGACGTCGGCGGGTCGATGGGCGTCGCTACAGGCAGCGTGATACAGGCCGCGCTCTAGTAGCTCTTCCGCGCAACGCTGTGGACGCTGTCCGTACTTGCCCACGAGCGCCGCTGTGTCCAGCAGTGCTGCGGCTCCACCTTCGATCATCCGTTCTAGCTTGTCCGGATCTGACCAGATCGGACGGTATCGCTCGGGATGTGCGATCACGGGCAGCAGCCGGCGCCGCCGTCGCAGGTCGAAGAATCGGTGCAATAAACTGTTTGGAAAATCTTGGTCGTAGAATTCGAGCAGCACCGCACGTGCACCTGGGTAAGGAACGCCTTGCCCAGAGGTAATCCGCTCGTACACCAAGTCGTCGAAGTAGTGCTCGCTAGATAAGTCTAGCTCTGGCAGCCCCTCGGCCGGCAGCGCGGCGCGCGCCGCCTCGAACGCTGCCGTGAGGCCCGCCTGCTCATTGTCGAACATGCCTGGTCGCATGTGGGGAGTCGCGATTACTTTGGAGAACCCGATCGCGCCGAGGCGTCTCAGTATTTCTGCGCCCTCGTCCGCGGTACGGGCGCCATCATCGATTCCCCAAATCCAGTGGCAGTGCAGATCGACGAACCCGCTCATGCCCGGGTCATACAGGCTACTAGGGCGAAAGTCCCGTCGCTTCGCCTGAACCTAAAGGCGCCGCTGCTTCGACAGAATGCGTCGACAGCCTGCCGTCGCGTGTGCCAACGCGGCGTCGATGGCCTGATGCGGCGCGCCATCAGCGAGGCGCGCGGCAATTAACACTTGCACCCCGTCGATGCAAAGGCGTCGGACGGCACTTCCGCGCGCCACGACATCCAACCGTGTGGGAACGACATCGTTGGCGGCTAGCGGCGCGGTGGCGGCCAGTTCTTCGCATTCCGCGTAGGCGCCCGCACCAGCTACTAAACAACCTGTTTCGTCAGACACGACCAACGCGAGCATCCCGTCCATCGAACGCGCCGCATCCAGCAGCCGCGACAGTGACGTGAGCGTGTTTTCTCGATCAGCCCGCCTTCGCTCTACATCTGCCACGGGACCACGTTGCCCGACTTTCCCACGTTGGGCCAAAAAACCAGCGCGTCTCGCGGCGGCAGGGTGTGTTAGACGCGTGCGGCATGACGCAGCCGTCGCTCACTCCGCTGCTGACCAATCGTCGGGTGGTGCTGTGCGTGGGATGCGGCGGCGTCGGCAAGACGACGGTCGCCGCGGCGCTCGCGCTGGCCGCCGCCCAGTCCGGGAAGCGTGTGTTGTGCCTGACCATCGACCCGGCGCGGCGCTTGGCGAACGCACTTGGCTTTGAGTCGATGGAGGCCGAGGCCCAGACCGTATCCGAGCGTCGTTTCGCAGCCAACGGCTTGAAAGTGGCGGGGAGCTTGACGCTCATGATGCTCGACACGAAGCGAACGTTCGATGAACTCGTCGCTCGCTATGCGTCCAGCGAAGAAGCAAAGCAGCAGATCTTGAGCAATCGCCTGTACCAGTACGTGTCCTCGAGTTTGGCGGGCACTCAAGAGTACATGGCGATGGAAAAGCTGGTCGCCGTGAAGGACGACCCGGCTTACGATTTGATCGTTCTAGACACGCCGCCCACGAGCAACGCACTGGATTTTCTAGACGCGCCCGAGCGCTTGGTCGAAGCGATCGACAGCGCAGCCATGCGCTGGTTTATCCAAGCGTTCGAGAGCAGCGGCAAGTTCAGCCTCAACCTGGTGGCGAAGAGCGTGGCGGTTGTGCTGCGTGGGATCGGCAAGATCACGGGCGGGGGGTTTCTTCAGCAGGTGGCCGAGTTTGTTAACGGTCTCAATGATCTGTTCGGCGGGTTTCGGCAGCGCGCTGCGTCGGTATCCGAGGCCTTCCGAGGCGACGAGTTCGGGTACGTGATCGTGACCACGCCGACCTCGGCAGCCATCGCGGAGGCGATGTTCTTCGCCGACCGGCTCGAGCAACAGGGCATGGCCGCTGACGCGCTGGTTGTGAACCGCGTGCATCGGTCGCCGACGACGAGCGTGACTAGCGATGAAGTGGCGGCGAGTCTTGCCGCGGCGGACCTAGATCTCGGTCAATCGGGTCCAGCTCGGGTGCTGCGGGCGGTTCTGGACGAGCAACAGCTGGCTGCGCTGGATCACGAGACACTGACGACATTGTCGCAACACGCCGAGGTGCCCAGCACCCGCATCGATGTGCCTGCGCTGCCGAGCGACGTGCACGACCTCGGCACGCTCGCCGGCATCGCGTCGGTGCTGTGTCCGCGCTGAGCGATCACGATTTTCGGCCACGCCGTCGAGCCCGGAAGTAGACAGTGACGGGCACCGATTCGAATCCGAAGCGCTTACGTATCTGGTTCACTACAAATCGGCGATAGGCTGGGGCGATCGCGTCTGGTGCGCTGGTCATCGCAACAAACGCTGGGGGCGCCGTTTGGGCTTGCGTGACGTAGTACAGCCGTGGCGCCTTTCCCGATTTGGTAGGTGGCGGCTGACGTTCTAGTACGGATTCGAAGAACCGGTTTAGCTCCGATGTGGAGACGCGACGTGAGTACTCTGACGCGGCTTTGCGGATTGCCTTGGTCAGCTTACCGACGCCTTCGCCGGTCTTTGCAGACATCGGCACGACCGGCGCCCAGGGGGCGAAGTGCAGCGCCCGCTGCGTATCCTCCATGCTCTTCTTGCGGTCTTTCGGCGCCAAAAGATCGACTTTGTTGAGGCCCACGACGATGGCGCGTCGACGATCCACTGCGAGCCCAAGCAGCCGTTGATCCTGTTCCGCGAGTCCCGCGTCGGCGTCGCACATCAGAACAACGATCTCGGCTCGACCGATGCTGCGAATCGCTCGCATCACGCTCGCGGACTCGACTTCTTCCGACACCTTCGACCGCCGGCGCACGCCGGCCGTGTCAACGAGCACAAACGTTTGCCCCTCGACTTCGAATTCGCTGTCGACGGGATCGCGAGTCGTACCTGGCCGATGGTCGACGAGGGAGCGGTCGGAGCCGGTCAACCGGTTGAAGATCGACGACTTTCCCGCATTGGGCCGGCCGATTAGCGCGACTCTTGTCGCCCGCCCATCGTCGGGGGCGACGGTTGCAACCGCAGGCGGGAGCGCGCTGGTGATGGCGGCGCCAAGCTCCGCCGTGCCACGGCCGTGAAGTGAGGACAGCGGAATCACCTTGTCTACGCCGAGCGCGTAGAGCTCAAGCGCGCCGTCCTCCTGGCGCGGCCCATCGACCTTGTTTGCTACGTACACCACCGGCTTCGCCGAATGCCGCAGCAACCGAACGGCGTCCGCGTCGGTCGGATGAGCCGGGCCGGTGCCGTCGAGCACGCACACGATCACGTCTGCCTCGTCGATCGCCGCCCGGACGTTCTTTGCGATGCCTTGGCCCATCGGGTCGTCGGTGGTCGGGTCAAAGCCACCCGTATCGATAACGGTAACGTCGCGTCCGTGGATGTGGGTGTCCGCGTAGTGGCGGTCGCGGGTAACGCCTGGTGAGTCATGAACGATCGCCAGTTGCTTACCGGCAAGTCGATTGAACAAAGTGCTCTTGCCCACGTTGGGGCGGCCGATAATGGCGACGATAGGCAGCAAAGCTCAGTCCTTCTTTTCGGATGGAGCGTAGCCGAGTTCGGCCAGCTGGCGAGGCATGTTGGTCCAGCGCGGGGTGACCCGGACGAATAGCTTCAAATGAGCCGGCCGCCCCAGCAAGTCGCTAATCCGCTCGCGGGCGGCGATGCCGATCTCTTTGATCTTGGAGCCGCCCTTTCCCAGTAGGATCGCTTTCTGTCCGGTTTTTTCGACGTGAATAGTCGCGTGGATGACCGTGTCGGTTTCGCGTTCATTGAACGTGTCTATGCTCACGGCGACTGCGTGTGGCAGCTCCTGGCGAACGGAGTGCATGATGCGTTCACGCACGAACTCAGCGACGAAGTACCGCGTGGGACGATCGGTGAGTGCGTCGTCAGGGTAGCCGGCTGGGCCCTCAGGCAAGAGCTTCGCTACTTCGTCGAGAAGTCGATCAGTGCCCTCGCCTCGCTTGACCGAGATGGGCACCAACGCCGCGAAGGTACGCAACCGAGCGTACTTCTCCATGAGCGGCAACAGGCGCGATTTGTCGCGCAGGGTGTCGGTCTTGTTGAGGGCGAGGACGACCCGAGGCGCGTCTGTGATCTGAGCCAAGGCCTCTTCGTCGCCGCGTGCCACGGGGGCGGTCGCCGGATTGACCTTGGCGAGGTGGGCGACGTCCGTCATGAATA
>JAUIKB010000513.1 GCA_030430975.1 Polyangia bacterium | reverse complement strand
CAGACCGGTGAAGCTGACAGCCGGCGGGGGCCGGCTGCAGCTTACCGCTGGTGTTGTGCAGACCAGCGTGACTGGGCACCACGGGTTCTGGCTCCGACTCCCGGCGGGGCAAGTTGCTTGCCAGAGCTATTCGCTAGTTGGTCACCACGACGGGGACCCTGACTGGTGTCTCGGGTCGCTTTTAAGTATACTGAACTTGGGCGCCCAGAGCCATCATGCTGATAGCTTTTCGCCACGAAGTTAACTGTGCGAATCCTTGTGCTCATTGCTTTGGTTTCTTGCGTGGGCTGCGCGCCATCTGGCCCAGACTGGGAGACCAGAATGAGGCTGCCTGCATTTGTGCCTCCGCCCCCTCCGCCCCCTCCTCCCCCTTGCTCATGGAGCCTGACTACCAAGGGTGCGGTTGATACCTTGATGGCGGCGCGATGCCTCGGAAGTTGGCATACTTGGGGTACCCATCCGATTGGTGAGTGCGCTACCGCGATCATTCTCAATTCCCCCGAGCCCGAACCCCTCTTGGTAGATGTGTTTCGCAGATCCCCGGCTGGGGGAAAGCTCTACGCTCTAATGGGACTATACCTCCTATCCCCGAGTAGATTCACGGAATTGCTCGATGACTTCGTGCTGCCCACACGAGAAACGACTACGTCGGCAGGGTGTATCCCTGCCCGTGGTAGTTCGAATGGCCTGGTGGTTATTCTTATTCGTCGAGGCCTACCAGAGCGAATTGCAGGGCTCGCCCGGTCCATCGGACCAGCCGTCCGTGCAGATTCGCCAACCATCCAGGGAACAGAGACAGCCAGCGCTGCACAACAGACCGATGAAGCTGACCAGACCTGGCGGTAGTGGAAAAGACAGTGATACCAATTCTGCATCTACGCTGCCCTTCGAAAGCAGGCTGGAGGCAGCCAGGCCCGGCAGCTTATCGCTGGTGTTGGACCGACTGGCGCGGTTGCCATACTTGGGACTCCGCCATTGACTGACCCCCCCCTGGGCTGGCATCATTGAGCGGCTTGCGGATCGAGTGGGATGACAACAAGAACGATGCCAATAGGCGTAAGCATGGGATATCCTTTGAGGAAGCGGTCGCGCTCTTCTCCTCAGGCGCGGACTACCTGGAGCTCTTCGATGAGGCTCACTCAAGTGCAGAGGATCGGTTCATCTGCATTGGGCCCATTGACCGGGGCATTGTCCTTGTTGTCACGACAGAACCGGATGAAGAGGTGTTGCGAATCATCTCGGCCCGGTTTGCGACTCGGCGCGAGACCGAGTTGTTTCAGGCCTACGGGGCAGGGGGTGAGTGATGACTGAAGATATTAAGGAACTAACCGATGCAGACTTCGAGCGGGCTATCCCAGCTCGACTTCGCAAGAAGTTTATCAGCGGTCGTTTTGATAGTGGTTCAGACATCGCGGCCTTGCGTCGATTCGTCGGGTTGACCCAGGTCGAGTTCTCTCAGGCTATGGGAATCAGTGTCCACACGCTACGGAATTGGGAGCAGGGTCGACGTAAACCTGATGGACCAGCTGTTAGCCTGCTTCGGATTGCTGCGCGGCACCCGCGGATCATTCGACAGAACGTACAGAGCGCTGGCTGATGTGGCCCACGACTGCGTGACGTCGCTTGACGCCAAACCAACCAAGAGCCGCTCCTAGCCTGGCCCCGCCGCCGTGTGCCGCTCGATCCACTCGGTGATCTCTTCCACGCTCGCGGATCCGGAGATGATCCTCTCGATCAGAAATCGCTCGGCCTCGTCCGCGGACACCTTCACGTGCATCCCGTTCAGCTGAATGAACACAAACGTCAGCGCGATGGCGACACGCTTGTTGCCGTCGATGAAGGGATGATTGGTTGCCAGGCTCTGCATGAGCGCAGCGGCGTGCTGGGCCAACGTCTCGTAATACCCAGTCTGCGGCCTACTCAGCGCGCTATCGAGCAGACCCATGTCCCGGACGCCGGGGGCCCCGCCGAACCGCTCGATGACGATGGCGTGAATGTAGAGCGCCTCATCGACGCTGAGAAAGACCAGCGCTGAGCTCATTTGGCGAGTCGCGCCAGGAGCTCGGCATGCTCTTCGACGACCTGCGCCGTGGCGGTACGCACGGATGGGCGCACGCGTTCATTCTCAAGCCAGGCGCGTCCCGCCTCGGACAAGACGTCAGCGAGTGTGCGGTCGGCTCGGCGCGCATGTTCGCGAAGTGCTTCGAGTACCGATGCGTCGATTTGGTCGATGACATCGCTCATGCATTCATGCTGTGCGGCGGCGTAGGTCGTGTCAAGACGGCGCGCGCCCCCGCGGCTCGGAGGTGGCAAGCTATAAATGCCGGAAAGTGTTTATAATTTAGCCGATTCCTCCCCAGCACCAAGTTGGGCGCTGCGCCTCCGGCAAGCGGGTGGCTCCCCCACGGGCGACGTCCTTTGGAGGGAACGGTTAGCCTCTATGCATGGGGAGCGCCGCAGTCGAGCAGGTCTATCGCACCCATGCCCGTCGGCGCTCGATCCCCGACCGAACGGCGGTCACCGCCTTCAGTTGGCCACCTGCAGCCCGGTGGTGAGCATCCGCACTTCTTCACCGGCCGGCTCGCGCAACCGGACCGAACCGCGAAGATGCTCCTGGCGCTGATGTCGGTCGTGCCGGCGCGCTTCCGCGTTCCGTCAGCGATGCTGGAGCGGATTCTGACCGAGTCGGATCCTGTCGTGACGAGTAGCGACGATCGCCTGGGCTTCGAGGGCTTCTCTGCGCTGCGGCGTCTACGCTCGAGTCGATCTGCATCCGGGGGCGCTCCAAGGGGAACGCTTCGGGCGAGGAACGCCGTGGGAAGCCGCACCCGCCGTGGCTGCAGCGCTGCCCGGCGCCGGTCCGGATGTGGGGGAGCCGGCGAAGTTTGAACCGAAGCTCATCGTTGACAAGCACAAGCACACACGCTGGTCGTTTCCGAAAGCGCTCAAGCCAACCAAGATGGACAAGGACTGCGTGCCGCAACTCATGCACGTCGAGCGGGGGGATTCGATGTGGGAACTCGGTGGCGTCGGTGGTCGAACTGAAACGTCGATTTGCTGGACCGCCACGGCGTGGCCGACGGCGCGGGAGTCGTTCTTCGCCGCGGCGCTGGTGCAGATCTCCGACAATCTCGATTGGTGGGAGGCGCAGTGGTACTCCAAGGCGCTGCTGGAGCCGCTGACGCCGCTTCGGGACATGGGGCTGATGCTGCTGGTCGTCGGGCTCGCGGCGAAGGAACCGGGAGAACACGGGCTCGCGGTCGACGCAGCGATCCAAGCGATCGAGGATGGCCGACTCGGCAGCGACAACTTTGGGCGGGCGCTGCAGTTCTTGCTGCCGCACGGACTCGTCAAACCGGCGCGTTGGGCGAAGACCTTCGCGGAGGTCGCGCGGGTGAGCGACCGACACGCCGCCGTCGTGAAGCTGGCGCTCGAACAGTGCCTCGATCTGGTCGCCGAACCACCGCGAGACTTCGCCAAACTGCTGGGGCTTCTCAACGAGCTGTGTGTTCAGCTCAAGCAACCAGTCAGCGAGGCGCACCGCGCGCATCCCGATGGCGTGAAAGGATCGAACAAGGTCGCGAAGCTAGCGAAAACGCTCCGTTCGTTTTCAGCAGACGATGGAGGTGCGGCGATGCGGCGAGCGGTCCGACAGCTGGCGCAGCAGCGGTTTGAGATAGCGTCTGGGTTGGGGTGAGGGTGACGGAGGGTTTCGAACGCCCTATTCGTACGGGTAGTCGCACGCCTTGACGCCTGGCGGCAACGCGTCGGCCTCCTTCGGCGGGCTGCAGCCGGTCGGTGACTGACCTTGGAATTTCGGGCAGTCGCTTACAGTGGCGCACAGAATCGGCGAGAAGCGGTCGGCGGCGAAGCTGATGCCCATGCATCCGTAAGACTGGCGCGGGTTTCCCGCGAAGTGGCCACAGGCGTTGCCGGCGCAATCGGCGCTGTTGGCGCAGTGCAGCTCCGTCACTTCGCCCACGAGGTCGCCCGTGCACGTATCCGCGCAAACGGCCTTCTTCGTGGTCTTGTTCCAGCAGCAAGCCGGAATTGCGCCCTGGCAGCGTTTGGCACCGCACTGCACGCCTGGGTCGGATTGAGTGCAGGTAGCGACCTCGTCTTCGCCGCGGCACGAGAACCCATCCGGACACGCGCCGCCCGCGATGCAAACGCCACCGGGGTCGGTGGCGCAGCCAGGAGCCTCACACGCAAGCTTGACCGGACAACCGTTCGTGCAGTTCGCGGTCCGGCAGCACGCGCCACCGGGGCAATCTTCGGCTCCGTCGCAGAACTTCGCCAGCTGGTCTTTATCACACGGATTCACAGATGAATCGGTGGGGCGTGGCGCGCAGCGGATTCCCGCGCCGTCCTCGGACGCGCAGCAGACCTCCGTTTTGAGATCACACGTCGACGAGCCGCACAGGATCTTGTCGGGGGTGGACTGCGGTTGTCGCCTGGGCGCTTTCGGTTTGGGCGCGCTCGCGTCAACAGAAGCGACGGGGACCACCGAAGCAGGTGCTGGTCCTGGGGACGGCGCCACGGCCGTCCGCCCTTCAGCCGGGGCGCCGGCTTGGCATTGCACCATTGCGAAGATGAGCGTGGCGGTGCCGCCGGGAATGACCAAGCGTGGATCGATCATGCGGGCGCATCATCGCAGGGTTGCCCAGTCCGACCTACACCGATTTTGGTGGGTCAACCCTTGGCGGAGGCGCCTCGGGCATCGTGTTGGCACGGAATACCGCCCGCCAGCGGCTGCCGTTCAGCGCCGAGCGTGAACCTTATTCGTATCAGCGAGCTTTCGCTCAGTTGTCGGAGTGACGAACGGCTTCGTCCAACTCGGTCGAGGTGGCAGTTTCTTCGTGGTGATGCGCTGTACCCACTGCTCGTCAGTTAGACGATTGTTGGCAGGCGAAGTGAACTCGTAATACGAATACACGGGGCCGACATAAGCGGTCTTGCCGCATGCCTTATCGACGGCGACGACCAGGAACTGCGCGTCACCGACGCCGACTTCCAGAACGGAACCGTTCTTAGGGTCGGTATGCACATCGGCCACGGTGGGCGCGATCTTTTGCGGCTGGCCGC
>JAUIKB010000512.1 GCA_030430975.1 Polyangia bacterium | reverse complement strand
AAAGACAGCTGGGTGTTCAGCGAAGAGGCGCTGCTCGACCTGCTCGGCGAGCTGTCCCAGTCCGACGCGCCTCATAGCCTGGAATGGCCGGAGTCGACGGCGCTGCGCGTGGCGGGGACCGCCAGCTCGCGGAGCCTGAGCGCTCAGCTACGCTGCATCAAGGGCTGGTACCTGGCCAGCGGGCGCGTGAAGCTTGACGAGATAAACGAGGTCACGCTCGGCCAGCTGGTGCGCGCCGAACCGATCGGCGGCGGCCGCTACGTGAGGTTGCCCGACGGCGACTATGTTCAGGTCGAAGAGCGTGTGCGCCGCGTGATGGCCGCGCTCCGAGGCGCCGCGCACGCGCGCAAACGCACGGCGCCCGAGGCCGGCGATCCGGACGAACCGCTGCAGGTGCACCGCGGAGCGCTCTCGACACTCCGCGAGCTGGCGGCGCCGGACAGTGGCTTCGAGCTGGACCGTGACAGCGCCGCGTGGCTCGAGCGTGTTGACCGCCTGAGCGAGCGCGGGTTCCCGGTACCGGCCGATCTGCAGGCGACCCTGCGCGACTACCAGGTGCGCGGGTACGAGTGGCTGTGTCGTCTATCGGAGCTGCAACTCGGCGCGTGCCTCGCCGACGACATGGGTCTGGGCAAAACGCTACAGATCGTAGCGTTTCTCCTCGGACGTGGGGCAGTTGGCCCCGCTCTGATCGTGGCGCCGACATCGGTGTGCGGCAATTGGGCGGCGGAGATCGCTCGGTTTGCGCCAGCGCTACGCATCGTCAACTACGCCGGCAAAGGGCGGGCCGCTTTGCTCAAGTCGGTGCCCCAGAACCAACCGATCGTCATCACCAGCTACGCGCTGCTTCAGCAAGACGCGGACCAGCTGGCTGAGATCGAGTGGGACACGGTGGTGCTCGACGAGGCCCAGTTCATCAAGAACGCGACGTCTCAGCGGGCACGGGCAGCGTATCGACTGAGCGCGCGCTTTCGCATCGCGGCGACCGGGACGCCGGTCGAGAATCACCTCGGCGACCTGTGGAGCATTTTTCGCTTCCTCAATCCGGGGCTGCTCGGCGACTGGAAGAACTTTCGGCGCGCCTTCGTACGTCCCATCGAACAGGATGACGACGACCTCGCTCGGCGCGAGCTGCGGTCGAGAGTAGAGGGCTACGTGCTGCGTCGTCTGAAGCGCGACGTGCTGACGGAGCTGCCCGCGCTGACCGAGATCCAGCACGAGGTGCAATGGAGCCGCGATGAAGCGCGGCGCTACGCGGTGCTTCGCAAAGACATCCACGAGAAGCTGTTCACCCGCGCGGGGCGATTCGACAATAAGATCGAGGTTCTCGCGGAGATCACGCGGCTGAGGCGGTTTTGCTGCCACCCGCGCCTGGTCTTTCCGGACGCTGAACTCGAGTGCTCGAAGATCGATGCGTTCTTGGAGCTGGTTCAGGAGCTGCGCACCAACGGTCACCGCGCGCTGGTCTTCAGCCAGTTCGTCGACTTCTTGGCGCTGGTTCGCGACCAGCTCGAAGAGCATGGCATCGACTACGTCTACCTCGACGGTTCGACGCCTCAAGCGCGGCGGAGCGCGCGGGTGGAGCAGTTTCAGCAAGGTGATGCTCCGCTGTTTCTGATCAGCCTCAAGGCCGGCGGCTTCGGGCTCAATCTAACCGCCGCGGACTACGTGATTCATCTCGACCCGTGGTGGAACCCGGCCGTCGAAGCACAGGCGACCGATCGGGCGCACCGGATCGGTCAGGACCGTCCGGTGACGGTGTATCGGCTGCTGGTGCGGGACAGCATCGAGCACAACATCGTGCAGCTTCACACTAAGAAACGACGGCTTGCAGAAGCGCTCTTGGAAGGCACCGGGCGCGTCGCTAAGCTGGAAACCGAGGAGCTCGTGGCCTTGCTAGGCGACATGTAGTTGTTTGTCGTACACCCTGGCACGAAACATGCTAGGGCCTGAGTGTGTCAGGTGTGAGTAGCTACAATTCGGGGACCGTTCTCGGAGAACGGTACGAGCTCATGCGTTCCATTGGCGAAGGCGGAGCTGGGGTGGTCTGGCTGGCTCGAGACTCGGTGCTCGACATCCAGGTCGCGATCAAGATCGTCGACCTGTCCGAAGCGAGCCGCCCCAACGACCAAGCTGCTCGCTTGCTGCGCGAGGCACGCGCCGCGGCGGGCCTCCGCCACGCCGGTATCGTCAAAATATTCGATCACGGCGAGACAGGCCTGGGCGATCCATATATCGTCATGGAATACCTGCGCGGCCAGAGTCTTGCCGACGCCCTCAGCGACGAGCCGCGGCTGCGACCTGTCGAGGCGGTGCAGCTCATGTTGCCCCTGGCGAACGCCGTCGCGGCGGCTCACGACGCGGGTGTCATCCATCGCGACATCAAGCCAGAGAACGTCTTCCTCGCGCGCGACATGAGCGGCGCGACTCGACCGAAACTGCTCGATTTCGGCATCGCCAAGGTGCGTGCTCCGACCAGTCAACTGACGATCGACGGCACTTTACTGGGTACGCCAGAGTACATGTCGCCCGAGCAGGCGCGCGGCCTCACCGATGTGGGTCCGGCGGCTGATATCTGGGCGCTGTGCGTGATGCTGTACGAACTGCTCGCCGGTCAGCGCCCGTTTCGCGGCGCGAATTACAACGTCGTGCTGAACGAGATCTGCTCGGGTACTCCGGCGCGTCTCGAGGACCAAGCCGGCATCGATACCAAGCTTGCCACGATCGTGCGCGACGGGTTAGTCAAGGAACCGAACCTACGTCACCCGAGCGCCCGCGCCTTTGTCACGCGCCTAGCCGACTGGCTGGCGACGGCTGGGGTGGACGAGGACATGACGGGCCGCGTCGTAAGCTCCAGGCGTCCGCGGGTGCGTTCGGCGGCTCAACCCACGCCGAGCATCTCGCCGGTCGTCAGCACGATGGACACGCCAACGGTGGACGCCGCGGCGCTGCCGGCAGCCAACCGCAAGCCGCTCTGGGGCGCGCTGGCCGCCGTCGCGAGCGTGGTGGTCGTGGGCGTAGTCGTCGTATTCAGCCTGCAGCGTGGCGGATCCCAGCCTACGCCTCCGACCAACGTCGGCGCTTCTGTTGGACGCCCAGTGCCCGTCACAGAGGTCGAAGTCACCGAGCCGACCGATGCGCCCGGCGCCGTGATGAAGCCAGCGCCTGCCGTCTCAGCCGTGCCGCCCGTGCCGAGCGCCGAACCAGAGACGGCTAAACCGGAGACGGCCAAGCCGGTTCAGACCACACGGGCCAAGAGCCGATCAGTTACGCCTGCACGCAAGAGCCGGCGGGCCAAGAAGCGCGGCGAGTCATTCGACTTCGGCTTCTGATCTCTGCAACCCGCTCGGACCGGCGGATCCAGCTCAGCGCGCGTAGGACTGAACGGGCGCGGCGAGCGGGCTGTTTGGGAACCGCTTGAGAAAGCGCCGCGCGCGGCTGCGCGCCTGAGCCCGGTGGCCAGCCTTGGCGAGTGCACGGATCGCTAGCGCTTCCCGTTCTTGATACAGATACGCGCGTGGAAACCGTTGCTCGGCCGCCGTCAGTACTCCGAGCGCCTGAGCGGCTTGACCACGGCCGAGCATCTGACGAGCGCGTTCGAGCTGCTTACGCTCAGCGGCGAGCTGGGACCGCCGCGCGGCGTGGGCATCATTCGGTTCACGCGGCGCCGCGGTCGGAGCTGCCGCGTCGACAAAGCGCCCGACCGCCGCCGCCCCGGGGTCGGCTGCGTTCGCCGGTGAAGCATCTGGGGCCTGAGGTGTCGCGGGGCCAGCCTCCGCCTGGGACCCGACGGCGCCCGACCGGTTCGACCCGGTGGCGAGCCGGCGCACCGAGGCACCCTGAGTAACCGGCTCGCCGTCCGTAGTTTTCGAGGATTCGCCAGTCGCGCCGACCGCGCGTGTTGGCGGTACTGAGCGCTCGGCGGCCGGCGCATCGGCTTGCCCAAAGGTCGACGGAGTGCCGCGCGGCGGCGCGATCAGCATCGCGCCGCCGCTAAAGACCGCGCCGGCCAACATGCCGACCGCCAACCCGGGTGCGATCGTTTTGAGTAGGCCCGCCGATCCCGCTGCAGTCGCACCACCGCCGATCGGTGCGCCGCCTCCCGTCGGGTCGCCTCCGGCTGCGGGTCCACCGTTGCCGCCGCCGGAATCGTCGCCGCCTCCGCCGGGTCCGTCCAGGCGTGCGAGCAGCGCGGCGAAGGTCGTCTCTTCACAGCCGTCTGGCGGTTCAACGTCGCGCGACGACAGCGCCTCGAGCAGCTGCCGCTCTGGGGGCAGGGCGTCGTCTTCGATCCAGCGGCGCATCAGGTTGAATCTCCGGTGAGGGCAAAGCGGTCCTGGGCGTTCAAGCGGTCCACCTCGCGACGGAAGCGTTCCCTCGCGAGGCGCAGGCGTGAGTACACGGTGCCGATCGGAAGTTCCAATCGCTCGGCCACGGCTGCGCTCGACAGGCCTTCGACTTCGAACAACACGAACACGGCGCGCTGCTCGATCGGCATCGAGGTCACGATCGCCTGGGCGATCGCGGCCCGTTCACGCTGTTCGGTGATTTGCGCGGGACTGCTGGCGCTGTCGGCGCGTCGATCGTCATCGCCCATATCGAGCGTTTCGCGCCTCGCCGCGGCGGACCGGCGTCGCCCGCTGGCTACTCTCAGCGCGATCCCGTACAGCCACGTTTCCACCCGCGCCTCGTGGCGAAAGTCAGCCAGTTTGCGGTGTACGATCACAAAAACGTCCTGCACGGCGTCCGGAAGGTCGCGCTCCGGTACGCCGAGTCGCGCGAGCGAGACCCAAACGAAACGAAACTGCTGCCGGTAGATCTGCTCGAGCGTCACTGCGCGCCATACGTTGAGTGGCGGTGTTGAACGGATCCCATCACAAAAAGATCGCCCCGGATCAGAACGTCAACGTCACGCCGACGGTCGTCTCGAAGCCGATCAAGGGCGTCTGAAGCGCGACCCCGTCGACGCCCTGCACGTCGAACTTCTCGTGACTCGTGGGAACCAGCGCCCGCAGCTGCAGCCGCGTCCCCAGCCAGTCGGACAGTGCGGAGTCCAGCTTTAGGCTGCCCGTCAGGCTCGGCTGCCA
>JAUIKB010000511.1 GCA_030430975.1 Polyangia bacterium | reverse complement strand
GTTGCGCTGAACAAGGGCGTGTCAGGCGCCCCTCCGGGGGCGTCGAGTTGGGCCTTCATGAAGATTCCCGCGCTGATCGCATGAGTCGCTCCGGCGGTCGCTACGCCGGACTCCGCGACAGGTCCGGCAAGCGCGCCTTTGACGATCGACCGGAGCGTCACCTGATCAGCAACGATCGGTCCAATCGGCTGCGTACCGCGCTGCGTTTCGAGCCGCGGCGGCGCCTGAGCCGCTCGCGGCGGCGGTGGACGGGATGGCCGCGGTCGCCGCGTCACCTCGGTGCACGCCGCGACGGTGAGGCTGAGCGCCACTAGGGCGAGGCCAAAGCGGCGCGCCAAGAGCCCTTTCGAGTCGGCAACGGAACCATGTCGGTAGCGGATGACAAAACTCTAGCCCTACGGGAGTGTGCTAACAAGGCGCCATGCACTGCGTTGTGGCGACTCACGGCCATTGTTTCGACGGTCTGGCCAGCGCCGTGCTGTTCACGACTTTGCTGCGGAAGCTCGAGACGGACCGAATCAGCTTTGAATTCGTTTCCTGCGGCTATGGTGCGAAGCAATTGCTCCGCGGCGAGCGGCTGCGACGCGGCGATCTATCGGCGATTCTAGACTATCGTTTCTGCGCAAAGCCTGCGCCTGACTGGTACTTCGACCATCATCCGACTGCCTTCGCGACCGACGCCGACCGGCTGGTTTACGAGTCCAAAGTGAGCACCGGCAAGTACTACTTCGACGCGCAGTATGGCTCGTGCACGAAACTGATCGCCGACGTCGCCAAGCGCGAGTTTGGAGTGCAACTCGAAGAGCTGCAGGAACTAGTGCGATGGGCAGACATCGTCGACACTGCTCGGTTCGAGAGCGCCCAAGCGGCGGTAGACCGAACCGAGCCCGTCCTGCAGCTCGTCAGCGTTGTGGAACAACACGGAGACGCGCGATTCATCGAAAAGCTCGTGCCCGAACTCCAGCGGGAGGGGCTGCAAAAGCTGGCTACCTCAGCCGCCGTGTCACGCCTGTACGCGCCGATCGGCAAGAAACGTGAAACGCTAGTCGAGCGAGTTCGTGAGCGCGCGTCTGCACGGGGACGCGTCGTCTTCGTCGATCTCACCGACAACGTGCAGGATACCGTGGGAAAGTTCGTGACCTACGCGCTGTTCCCCGACTCCGTGTATTCGGTGGTCGTGGGCCGGTTGGCCAACGCCGTGAAAATCTCGGTCGGATACAACCCTTGGTGTGGAGTGGAACTCGACACGGACATATCGAAGATCTGCGCTCGCCACGGCGGTGGCGGACACGCGGTGGTCGGCGGCATCAGCTTTGCGGCCGCCGAACGCGAGCGGGCTGTCGACATAGCAACCGAAATCGCCACTGAGCTGAGCTGAAACGCTACGGAGCGGGCGCCGCGGTATCCACACAGTCCGCGGCCCGCCGCGTTACGCCGCCCGGCGCCTGCTGGCGAAAAGTGCCGGTGACCTGTGGCGGGTTGTGATGGATTTCCTTATAGGCAAGAACCACGTCCTGGTCTCCGTCCGGAACCAACAAGCGGATCCGGCGTGGAACCTCCGCGCTGCAAGCCGGACCGCTCGGCGGTACCGTCGGGTCGAGGCCCTCTGGATCGACGATAGGCTTCGCCGTTTGCGCGACCTCATGATCGGCCAGCTCCGCGTCGTACAGAGGGATTCCCTGCTGCTCGACGGACACGTGAGCAACACGGAGCCGCTGCTCGGACCACGGCTTGTCCCAGTCGGCATCGTAAGGCTCCAGCGTGATCTCCTGGCGAGCCTGGTTCTTGCCAGCTATCGACACGATGTAGCCCCCGCATCCCCATTCGATGGTCGCATCTGATGGCTGGTGCTCCAGGATCGGCGCCTCGCCTCCGAGTAGCTGGGTCATCGCAAATGGTGGCACTGGAACGCGAGTGAAGCGGGCCACGTTGCATGTGTTGGCGGGACCTTGCAGGAACTGCTTGTTCTGCAGATCGTACAGGGCGAAGTCCTGCCCATCCGATGTCAACGTGGAAATGATCACCCCAAACGGACTGTACACGTCAAACCGCAGTTTCTCCGGTCGCATAGCGAAGAACAGCAGATTGCCTCGGACGCGCTTGCCGCCTTCGAAATAGTCGATCTTGGCCTCACCGCCGACGCCCCGGCTGCACCGATAGGTCGCGCGCATGCGCTCGATAGCGTCGCCAGCCGTAGGAAACTGCGATTCGGGCGCGGACTTGCAGCAGCCAGCCGCCGCGAATGCGACGACCAGCGTGCCCAGCCAGGTTGGCAAGCGCTGCTGTGCGTCCGCCCTCATCATTAACCACGCAGCGAGTCGAACAGTTCGACATCCGGCAATGCGAGCTCAACCTTCGTGGTTGTCACGCCGACCCGGTGCGTCTCGCAAAGCCTTGCCAACGCGATGCCGTCGAGCACGGTCACCGGGGCTGCGTGCTCCGTGCGCGCCTCTTCCCGCGCGCCGCTGAGCACGGAACCGGTCGTTACGAGCCAGCCAGCGCGCGCGTCGCTGTAGTGGTGAAGGGTTCCCCGCAACTCGGTAACCCGCTCGCGTCCGACCTCGCGACCTTCGCGACGAATCACCACAGCGGTGGGAACAGCGCCGCCAGACTCCGGTGACACAGCCGAGAAATGCAGTTCGGAGCTGCTTGAGTTCTGTCGCCGGACGGACTGCACGCTGGTGAAACCGATCGACTCCAGCAGTATCACCATCAGTTCACCGAGCGCCCGCTGAGGCAGATCTTGAAGGCGCTTCAACAACGCTCGGCGCGCGGCATCGCGATACTCTGCGGCCGTCTCCTCGAGCGATCGCTCTAGCCGAGCCAAATCGCCGTCGAGCTGCCACTCGGTCAACCCGACACGACCACCGCTAACGCGGAAGCGTTCCCGTCGCCCAGAAGCGCGCCGTCGAAGATTATCGGCACGTAGCGCGGCGGCCAAAGAGCTCGCCGTGAGCTCGCTGCGCGAACCGCGGCGACCGTCGACGAGCTGCCGCATCGGCACGTCTTTGCGCCGATCCGCCAGGTTGTGCGCGACGGCGTCCGCGAGCTCCTCGCCAGATTTCCCGTCGAGGGCGATCGGGCGACGCCCACGCCCGCCGTCGCGATCACGGCCACCGTCGCGGTCACGGTCACGGTCTCGGTCTCGGCCGCTGTCGCGATCTCGGCCGCTGTCGCGATCTCGGCCGCTGTCGCGGTCTCGGCCGCTGTCGCGATCTCGGCCGCTGTCGCGGTCTCGGTCTCGGCCACTGTCGCGCGCACCGTCCCGATCGCGGTCACGTCCGCCATCGCGAGTGTCTCGGTCACGCCCGCGGCCGCGTCCCCGGCGCCGACTTTCGCCGGACTCGGGCTCGTCGTCGTCCTCGGCCGGTGCGTCACTCACCGTGTACGTCGGCAAGTCACCGCCTGTGGACGAACGTTCCTCACCGCCCCTTCCCCGACGCGGTCGTCGACGGCGGCGCCGCCCGCGTCCTTCGCGCTCTTCTTCTTCGTCGTCCTCGTCTTCGCCGTCGGAGCCGCCGAAGATGGGCTCGTCATCGTCGTCCTCTGCTTCGAACAGATCCGATGCGGCGGCGGCCATTTCGGCGCGCCGTTTCTCGGCGTCATCCGGCGCCGTGCCTTCTTCTGGCTCCGGAATCTCGTGCACGGCCGCCGAACTCAACTCACCGTTGGACTTGGCCAGCTCCACGGCCTGTTGCACCGCTTCATCGCCGCCGTTAGCCGCGAGACGCTCAAGCGCCGGGGTCCGGTCGGCGAGCCCCTTGTCGATGGTCGCTTGGTCCCACTCGGTCAGTGCGAATACGCCGGGCTTAACCCGCACCAGCGGGCTTTCCTTGTCAGTCTTTTTGACGATGGCCGCGAGCCGCGCGCCCATGGTGACTTCGGGGCTCTTGCCCACGTGGCTCAGCAGGTCCTTCTCGATCGCTACGTCGGTGATTTCCTTATAGTGGAGGGGCTTGCCTACAAGGCGCAATACTTGCGCCGCTGCTTCTGTGAATGTCATGAAATCTGCTCTCACGGTTGGTGAAGAGCCGTCGCTCTCTTATCGAGGGGAGCGGACGCTCTCCCAGTCTCGGTGTCCCCGCCGGGAAAGTCATCCGGCACGCGCGTAGCTGCAGAGCGGACGCGGTAAACCGCGCCGACCGCTCTTTAAGCTCCGCATCAGGCGTCGACGAGCTGGGGCTTACGCACCCTCTGTCGTTTGCTTTCGCCACCAGCGGGACACCGCTCATCCTGGCCGCATAGCACCGATACCAATGAGCACCAATCGTTGTCGCCCTGTGCACCCGGGTCCGCCGCAGGTCCACGGAATCGGGCTATCCTTACCGAAGCGATGACCGGCCCTAGTGACGCCCCGCCCGTGAAAACGAGCGAACTCGCGCCCACTCTCGAGGAACTCATCCGCTTTGCCGACGGCCACGGCGTTCGCGTGCGCCTGGAAAACCTGCGCGCAGACTCAGCCGGCGGACTCTGCACCATCAAGGGCGAGCGGCACCTGCTGCTCGATCGCCGAGCCCCGGAACGCGAGCAACTACGGCAAATCGCCGACGCGATCGTGCGACTCGATCTTCCATGGCGACGGGCCCTTTCCAACACGGCGCGAGCGGCGATCGAAGCGGTCCGCGATCGGCGCCCGGCCGCGTCCACGCACAGCTCAACGCCACCGCGAGCGACCGTTGTGCATCCGCCCAAGCCCGGCCTGCGGCGCGCAGCAGCAGGCGCGCCGGTGACGAGCCGTAGCCCGCGGCACACCGGGCAGCCGCTCGGTGATATGTGCACGCTCGGCATCGGTGGTCCGGCCGAGTACTTCGTCGAACGGCTGGCGTTCGGGATCGCCCGCATCGGCGCAGCCTCGTGGCCGGATCCGGTGATCGTGCGGACCAGCGACTTCAAGACCAACGAGTACGCCGGCCTGCTCGGCGGCAAGCGGTTCGAGCCGGCAGAGGAGAACCCGATGCTCGGCTTCCGCGGCGCCTCCCGCTACTACCACGAGCAGTACCGGGAGGGATTCGGACTCGAGTGCGATGCGCTACGCCGGGTCCGCGACGAGATGGGGCTGACCAACGTGATCGTGATGATCCCGTTCTGCCGCACGTTGGACGAG
>JAUIKB010000510.1 GCA_030430975.1 Polyangia bacterium | reverse complement strand
GATGGAGTTCAAGACGTGGACGCACTAGTGCTTCCGGACCTGGCGACGTCGGATTCGCATGTGCTGTTGGATCCGCGTCTCCCTCGCGAGCGTCGGGAGGGGGCGATTCGTGCCGCAGAGGACGCCTGCCTGGACGCCACGGTTTGGCTGGCGACGTCCGGCACGACGGCGGGCAGCGCAGACGTGGTGCTCGTGGCGCTGTCGAAGTCCGCGTTGCTGACGTCGGCGCGAGCGGTCAATAGGCATTTGGAGGTGACTCAGGCCGACGTGTGGTCGTGCTCACTGCCGCTTTTTCACGTTGGTGGGCTCAGCGTCCATGTTCGCGCAGCCGAGTCGAAGACGGGAATCGCAACGTTCTCCGGTGGCTGGTCGCCCCGCCGCTTCGTCGATCATCTGGGCGCAGACAACGTGACGCTGGGGGCCGTTGTGCCGACTCAGCTTCATGATGTGGTGCAGCTGGGTGTACCGCCTCCGAACACGCTGCGCGCTTTGGTCGTCGGCGGCGATGCGTTGGCGCCTCACTTGTACGCCGCGGCTCGGAGGCTGGGGTGGCCGGTGCTACCGACGTTTGGGATGACCGAGTGTTGCTCTCAGGTCGCTACCGCTGCGCTCGCAAGTCTCTCCCAACCGAGCTTTGAGGGCGCGGAGCTGCAGGTGCTGCCGCACGTGAGCGTGCGGGTCGGGCAGCAGCAGCGTTTGGAGGTCGCTTCGGAGGCCCTCTTCACCGCCAAGCTCAGCTGCGCGCCGCCTGGCGGCGCTCAGGCCGCTCAAGCCCTTCGCATCCGACGCGAACCGTGGTGGACGAGCAGCGATCGCGTCAGGCTGCGGCGCTGCGCCGACGGCAGCGTCGTGCTGCGTCCGCTCGGCCGCAGCGGCGACGTCGTGAAGATCAACGGTGAAGGCGTGGATCTTCGACGCCTGCGGGCTCGTCTGGAACGGGTGTGTGCGGAGTGCGGAGTCAGCCCCCGCTCAGTGGCCCTTGTGCCGCTGCCGCACGCTCGTTCGGGGCGCGCGCTGCACCTGGTGGTCGAGTCGGCCGTCAGCGAGAGCGTTACTCAGGCGCTGCGGACGCGGTTCGACTCGGAGCTGCTGCCCTACGAGCGGGCGCGTACGATCGTCCGGGTGGATGACCTGCCGAGAACGGCGCTCGGGAAAGTCCGATACGGGCAGCTGTCGGCCGCGCTCAGTGAGCGTTTAGCTGCGTCAGACGCTGTTTGAGAGCATCCGGCAGCGGGAGCTTTTGGCCGCTCCCGGGATCCATCATCGCGTGGACGAGCTCGACCACGAAGTGCTCGCCTGCGGTTGAGCTGGCTGTATAGCTGAGCGTGAAGCTCGTGGAGCCAACGCGAACGAGCTGCACGCTGATGGCCAGGCGTGCGCCAGCGCGGACGGGTCGGCGAAAGTCCGCCTTGGCGTGGCGGATCGGTGCAGCCTGTACCGACGATTCGAACCAGTCGTCCCAGGCGATGCCCATGTGCGCAAGAGCGTCCTCGTACGCGTCGTGGGCAAGCACAAACGCTTGGGCGAAGAACATGAAGCGCGCGGCGTCAGCGTCGTGGAACCGCACCGGCAGCGTGGTCGTAAACGGCATGGGGCGGTTACAGCATCGACCTGGCTCGCGCGTCCAGTCTAGATGAAGCGCTCGATCGCGGCGGCAACGGCGCGCGGCCGTTCGAGGTGAGGGGCGTGCCCGGCGTTCGGGATCACGGTGTGCTGAGCGTTCGGCATCAGCGCTGCAGCCTGTGCTGCGAGGTCGGTGAACTTCGCGTCATCCTCGCCCGTTATCCACAGACACGCGGTTGTCACGCGCGGCAGTGCATCCCAGAGCGGTGGCATGTTGCCGGCGCCGAATCCCTGTAGCGAGCCGGCCAGTCCGTCGGGGTTCTGGGCGAGCCGGCGCTGAGTCACGGCCTGGATGACGGCCGGCGGCGCCCGCTTTTGGCTCTGAAGGATAGGAACTCGAGCCCAGTACTCGCTAAACCACCCGATGCCGCGAGTGCGAATGTCCTCCGCCAGCGCGTCGTCGGCGCGCTGGCGAGCTGCGCGCTGCTGCGCGCCCGCGATGCCGGGCGTGCCGCTGATGAGAACCAGGCGTGAGAGGTGCCGTATGGCGTCGGTCGCGGCCACGCTGAGCGCGAGCCGAGCCCCCATCGAATAGCCGATCAGTGTGACCGGGGCCGCCAGTTCAGCGAACGCATGGGCCAGCGATCGACACATACCCTCAACCTGGTACTCCGTATGGTCCCCGCGCGGTCCGGTCGCACCGTGGCCGGGCAAGTCGAACGCGCGAAGCCGCCGAAACCCGTCGAGACACCCGGCCAACGACTCGAAGTCGCGGCCGGTTCCGGTAAAGCCGTGGAGGGCGATCCCTATCGCCGCACCCGGACCGAGCCACTCGTGCCAACACCACTTCACGCCGTGGTCGTAGCCTCGCAACCGCCGCTCGTCAAAGCCGGTCGTTACTGCTTGGATATGCGATCAGTAGTGCCAAGGGAACTTCGAGTAGTCCTGCGGGCGCTTTTCAAGGAATGCGTCCCGACCCTCTTGAGCTTCGTCGGTGCCGTAGGCGAGTCGAGTGGCTTCGCCAGCGAACAGCTGTTGTCCGACGAGTCCGTCGTCAGGGAGATTGAACGCGTACTTGATCATCCGTTGAGCCGTGGGGCTCTTCTGGTTGATCGTGTGGGCCCAGTCCAGAGCGAGCTCTTCTAGGCGCTCATGATCCACCACCGCGTTTACCATCCCCATCATGGCCGCTTCTTCGGCGGAGTAGTTACGGCCCAGAAAGAATATCTCTCTAGCGCGCTTCTGTCCGACCTGACGGGCGAGCAACGCCGAGCCGTAGCCGCCGTCGAAGCTTGCGACGTCTGCGTCCGTCTGCTTGAAGATCGCATGCTGACGACTCGCGATGGTGAGGTCGCAAACAACATGCAGCGAATGCCCCCCGCCGACTGCCCAGCCGGGTACTGCAGCGATGACAACCTTCGGCATGAAGCGGATCAGCCGCTGGACCTCGAGGATATGCAACCGACCCAGTCGAGCCGGGTCGCGCTCGCCCGACTCGCCGGTGTACTCGTAGCCGTGTCGTCCTCTGATGCGCTGGTCACCGCCGCTCGAGAATGACCACTTTCCGTCCTTTGGAGACGGTCCGTTGCCGGTCAGAATCACCGCGCCGACGTCGCTGGTCGTGCGAGCGTGTTCGAGTGCAGTGAACAACTCGTCGACGGTCTGCGGTCGGAACGCGTTGAGGCAGTCGGGACGGTTGAACGCGATTCGCACGGTGCCCTGGTCGAGCGCCCGGTGGTACGTCACGTCCTGAAAATCGAAGCCTTCGACGGCGCGCCAGCGAGTGGCGTCGAAAATCTCTGAGACCATGGGCGCTCCTACATCGACCGCTGGTCAGTGTCGAGTTTCAGCGCATCCACGCTACGAACGCCAACGCCAGCGCTGCCCGAATGCTCCACAATCCGGTTCGCAGCCAATTGCTCGAGACCAAGAACCGATGGGCGCGGGGGTCGAACCCCTGCTGAAGGATCGTGTGCTGAGGCACCTGGAGCAGAAATGTAGACAGCCAGATGGTGGCCAACAGCCCCAGACCAAGCCACGTCAAGTCGACCGGAAGCGTGGGTGGCCGGATGGCGACCAGCGCGATGGCGGTGCCCAGCTCGAGCAGCATCGGCGGCATGACAACCCACGCTGTGCGCTGGGTGTGAAGCTGCTCATAGAGTGCGAACCGGTCGGCGGCAACATTGGCCATGAGCGGATAATGAACAACCTGCACGAACCAAATCACCCCGGTCATCACCAGCGTGGCTGTCAAATGAAGATAGACGATGGTCCCCGAACTCGGCACATGTCGGTCGTCGGGCCATCGGCTCGGATGTAAATGCCCGGTGGCGCGACGGTTCCCCTCGGGCGCGGACTGCACTACCGCTTCAGACGTGCCCAACATCCTGATCACCATTCCCGTTAGCCACTACTGCGAGAAAGCGCGTTGGGCTCTGCAACGTGCGGGAGTGCCGTTTGTCGAGGCTGCAAGCATGCAGGGCTTTCACATGGCGGCCGTGAAGCGTGCCGGTGGTGCCCACAGCGTGCCAGCGCTCGTGTGTGATGGCGAAAGGCTGTACGACTCGTCTGACATCGTTGCGTATGCCGATCGCAAGCTGCCCGATTCCGAGCGTCTGCTCCCGAGCGACCCGAAGCTCAAAGACGAGGTCGAGCGCTGGACGTCCATGTTCGATAGCAAGCTGGGCCCGGCGACGCGACGGCTCGCCTATTATCACCTGCTTCCGCACAGGCGGCTGATCATCGAGGCGAGCGAGGTCGGAGCACCTCGGCATCAACGGGTGCTGGCGCGAATTCTCTACCCTGCGTTGGCTCTGCTGATGCGCAAGAGCATGAGAATCGACGCAGACGGCGCCGAGCGGTCGCTGCATGTTATCGAGCGCGTATTCGACTCCGTCGCGGAGCACCTCGCCAAGGGCGCACAGTACTTCGTGGGGAACCGATTCACGGCGGCCGAGCTGAGCTTTGCCGCTCTCGCGGCGCCGATCACGCTGCCCAGCCAATACGGTTCAAAGCTACCGCCGTTTGAAGCGGTTCCCGATGAGTACCGGACGCTGGTGGAGCGGTTTCGTCAGCACCCGGCGGGAGCGTTCGCGCTGAAGCTTTACGGCGAGCGTGATCGCGTCGTGGCTACCGCGTCGTAGCTCCGTCAGATTCGGTCGACGTCGGACTCGACTTCGACGAGCGCCGGACCGTCGAGCGCGATCGCCTCTCGCACCGCCGCGTCGAGCGCAGCCGGCTCCGAGACGAGTGTGCCTTTGACGCCGCATAGCTCGGCCATAGCTGCGAAGCTCGGGTTCTTGAGGCTGGTTTGCCAAACGTCCCACGACCCGGCACGTTGCTCTTTGCTGATCTTGCCGAGCTCGGAGTTATTCAAAACGATGTGCGTGATGTCCATGCCGTACTTCGCGAGCGTGGTGAGCTCCATGGCGTACTGCCCGAGTCCGCCGTCGCCCGAGATGCTCACGACTTTTCGGTTAGCGAATCGTTCATCATCCTCTTGAGTTGCACACCACGCGCCAATCGCCGCCGGGAGCGAGAACC
>JAUIKB010000509.1 GCA_030430975.1 Polyangia bacterium | reverse complement strand
CGAGCGGCGGACAGGCGGGCAGCTCGAGCGGTGGCAGCGCCGGAACGGCGAGCGGCGGTTCAACGGCAGGCTCGAACTCGGGCGGCTCTAGCACCGGTGGCTCCAGCAGCGGCGGCTCCAGCAGCGGCGGCTCCAGCAGCGGCGGCTCCAGCACAGGCGGAGCCGGCGGCAGCGGTAGCGTTGAGTGCACGGCGCCCTCCGACTGCACGCTGTTCAACGACTGCTGCGCGTGCACGGCGCTGGCCAAAGGCGAAGCCAACCCCAGCCATGAATGCCCGATGGCGTCGTGCGTGCAGTCGCATTGCGACGCGCTCGGCGGAGCCGCCCTGCAGTGCGTCGGCGGACGCTGCGTGCTGGACATCAACTGCGATCTGTCGACGGTCACCTGCAAAGCGATGGAGCCGAACTGCGATCCCGGCTTCGTGCCGATCGCGACCAAGGACGGCACTTGCTACGCGGGATGCGCTCAGCAGAGCGAATGTCCAGCACCGCCCGTCTCGATGTAATCAAGCGTCCGAGCGCTCGGCGACCAGCCTGAGCGACGTGGCCAAGTCGCTCCACCACGGCGCCAGCGTTGCGTAGAAACACGCTGGGCGGCTGGCCGTGACGTACCGGGTGGTCCGGACGCAGATGGCTCCAGCCGCTGTCCTCAATCGTGACCAGCGTCGCCGGCCCCGCTGGCTCGAACGAGACATCGACTTGAGTTCGTTCCCCTGGAGCGAAGTTGATTCCGCACCATTCGAGGACGAGCCGCTCCGGCCGCTCCCCGCGCAGGACCGCGCCGGTCTGGACGATTCGCTCGTCGGCGCCGGACCCGATCGCCTCGAACAGACGACCGCCCACCCGCGGCTCTGCGAACAGCACGCTCCTGTCGCCGCCCACGGCACGATAGCGCTGTCCTCGACGCCACCAGCGATCGATCTCGAGGCTGTTCTGGGTGCCTGCGCCGATCAGGGTCCGTATCGCAACTGGATCGAATAGGCCGTGTCCTTCACTAGCTCCGAACCCTGCGCGTCCGGGCCGCAATCCTGGAGCGACGCCCAGCGGCAGACCGAACTTGCGGACATGACGGTTCCGACCCACGTCGTGCCCGTCGCGTGAGACGGCGCCGAACTGCGGCATTGCGCTTGGTCGAGCTGTAGCCCGGTGCCCGTGAGATCGACGCGACTCTCCGAAGCATCACCGCTGCACGCCAACGTCGCCCCGAACGGAACCTTGGTCACGTTTTGGTTGAACCATGGGTAGTACGCCGTACCGGTGAACGTCGCGTGTGTGTAGTCGTTCGCCGCCAGTCGCAACGTCATTTCGTCGATGCGCACCCGCGTGAATCGGGTCGTCGTCACGCCACCCAACCGGGAAAACGCCGAGAAGTTCTCGCCACTCAGATTCAAGTAAGCGGTGGGAGTCGGCGTACCGGCTTGGCAGTACGCCTGCCAAGGTTGCGCAGCGAGACCGTCAGCGTACAGCGTGTAGTTGCCAGACTGCGCGACTGGGTTCGCTTGCCAGATCTGAGCGCATGTGATCGGAAGACATTCATACCCCCCTGGCGAGTTACTGCAGCCCAACGTGCCGCAGATCGTTCCGGCACACTCATCGATGTCAACGCAGGTCATGCCCGCGGCCTCGTACCCCGCCTCACAGGCGCACTCGGCACCGCTACCGGAAGCGACGCACTGCCCTGGCGTGCAATCCACACCGTTGCAGGGGTCCCCAGTCGAACCGCCCGTTCCGCCGGCTCCGCCCTGACCGGCGAGCGCGCCGCCCCCACCGGCTCCGCTGCCCGCTAGGCCAGCCACCCCGCCCGCAGCGGCGGCTGCGCCGGACCCGCCTCGACCAGCGCCATACAGCTCGCCCCCCGCATCCGTATCGAGGGAGCAGGCCCCCACGGCGACGGCGCCGATGGTCCAGACAGGACGGACGGAGCGTGGAACCACCGATCGAGTGTACCCGCCGCCGTCTGCGGCACCAAATCAAGCTCCGAGGTGACGTACGTGCTGAAGACCCACATCAAATATCCGCTGAATGTGCTCATCATCGAGGGAGTAGAAAACGTGCCGGCCGTCCGCCCGGGCGCGGACCACGCGGAGGTTTCTCAGCACTCGAAGCTGATGGGAAACGCGCGATTGCTCCAGGTCTAGCGATTCCACCAGCTCGTGCACACATCGTTCTTCATCACGCAGCAGCCCCAGCAGCCGCACCCGCACCGGACTCGCTAGTGCTTTGAAGAGTCGCGCCATGGCAGCACCGTCCCGCGCCGACAGACTCGCTTCCGTGCTCATGACGACAGCCCCGCACCAAAGCCACATCCGCAGTCACCGGTCACGTCCAACTCCGGCTGCAGCGTCACGTGGTCGATGCCGAAACGCTGACTGAGCGCTCGCCGCGTGGCATGCACGACATCCAGTGCCGTCGCCGCATCGCCGGAGAGCACCACGTGCGCCGACACCAATCGCTTACCGCTAGCGAGCGTCCAAACATGGAGATCGTGTACACCGGCAACGCCATCCGCGCCGCACATCGTCGAACCGATGGCATCGACGTCCAAGTCCTCCGGGGCCGACTCCATCAGGACAGAGATAGTAGGCCTCAGAAGAGAAACCGCCGCGATCAGGATGAGCACTGCGATGACGATCGACGCGACTGAATCCGCCCAGCGCCAACCGAATGCGACGATCAGCAGGTTGGCGGCAATCGCGCCGACGCTGCCGAGGGCGTCCGCCACAACGTGGAAAATAGCACCGCGCAGATTCAAGCCGCCGCCCGACGACCTACGTAGGATCGCCAGTGCGGCCAGGTTGACCAACAGCCCGAACCCCGCGATCAGGCTCGCGGTCTTCGCATCGATCGCCCGTGGCGCTCCAAGGCGCTCGAGCGCCTCGATGACGATCGACGCCGCAACGAGGATCAGGCCAACACCGTTGGCGAGTGCGGCGAGCACTTCGGCCCGGTGATAGCCGAAGGTCATGCGTGCCGTCGCCGGCCGGCTGGCGATCCACGCTGCGAACAGCGCCAAGGTCAACGCCACTGCGTCGGACGCCATGTGGCCGGCATCGGCGAGCAGCGCCAGAGACCCGGTCACCAGGCCGCCTACCACCTCCGCGACCAAAAACGTCAGCGTCAGACTGAGCGTCAGCAACAACGCACGTCGATTGCTTCCGCCGACGTCGCCGTGCCCGTGCGCGTGCCCGTGTCCCATTGAATGAATATATGATCATATTTTCATATGTCGAGTAGCGAGGCAGGTTTTTGGGTCGCGACCGCTGGCAGCTAAACCGAGGCCCATCCCGTCGTGTCGGGATGGGCCTCACCCTCCGCCCGCTGAACTAGGCCCGAATCGAGGCCCGTTCTGTGAGAATGCCACGGGTCAGTCCTGCAACTCCAGACACATCCGTGCTCGTTCTTCGATCGGCGCTCATCGCCGAGCAGTCAAAGCTCCCGACACTCGCACCAATCCGACATATTGCGCGTGTTCCCACACGGTTGCGGGTCGGCGGCTTCTTTCTGGCAGCCTGACTCGCAGCAGAATTGCGCGTCACACGCTCATACAGCGTACCGAAAGCTTGATACTGCCAGCCAGCTACCGGCCGGCCACAGCGACGGCCCACGTCGTCCATTTCGAAAACGTGCACGCCCACTCCGTCGCACCCGTCCGTCGTCGACAAGGCCATGGCGTTTCACTCCCCTCCTTGAAGCTGTAGCTGGTGCCGGCCCACGGCCGGGTGAGCGCGCATTTGAATCGCCAGCTGCCGGCCTTACCGTTCGAACTGAAGACGTGCTCGACAGATGCAACTCCGAACTCCCGGACGAGGTAGCCGTCTCAGAGGCAATGCTCCAACTCTGCGTCATCGTCCAACACCTTGTCGCAGGCCTCCGGACACAGCGCGAGATGCGGGCCGGCGATATAGTAACCACCGGGATCATTGTCACAATCACCGACGTCGACACTAAACACATCCGTACCGTCGGCGAACCTGAGATCGTCGCCGTCGGAATAGCCTGACGGCTTACTGTAAGTGCAGGATGTCAGAACTGCCGCATCACGCTCCAGTTCCTTACCGATCATCACCGCCGGAACTTCGTTTGCGCGAGTTCCACCGTCGTTCGCCAAATCGCTCCATTCCTTGAGGTTGGTCCCCACCACGCCGATTCGATGAACGAAAACTCGAGCTTCGCCCTCCCTCACCTGAGGAGGCGCTTCGCACATGCCGAGCTGCTCACCGTATGCCAACACGACGACGCCTGACGGCAGATTCTTGCTGAACTGTTTAGTCGCCCGGTCGATAGTGGGCTCTACGAGGCCGCGCGGGACGTTTTCAGCGAAGCCCATTAAGGCTCCTTCGAACGCCTTGCCGGTAACCGTCAACGGCAGCGGGTTCAGAGTCCCAAGAGGCTCGACCGGCTGCATGCCACCTGACGAGCATTCACCCATGGTGCCGATGGGAAACACATCGAATCCCGCCCTGCTGCCGGCGTCGCGCGCTCTACCCGCGAATAGAACCGTCTGACCAACGGCGCCGATACGCTGGGTTGCGGTCGTACCAAGGTCCATCACGACCATCATTTCGAAGGCGCCGAAGTCGTCGAGTTCGACGCATAACCCTGCGTCACCGACGCCCGCGAGGTTCGGATCCGCTTCCAGGTCGCTCAGTCCGGTCAACGACTCGCACGCTACGGCGCCGCTCGCCACCAGCGCAATCAACCCTGCCGCTTTCGTAACGCGACTCATCAAAACCTCCCGATGACTCCGACCGAGCTAGCCGTCACAACAGGCGTCAAGATCACGTTGCGCCTTCCCAGACGAATAACCGGTTCGGGCGCCGCGGCAGATTCGCTGCCGCCGCTGATCAAACCATAGATCCCCAGCCCTACCCCAACGATTCCCACACCGAAACCAATGTTCGAGATCAGCGCCAGTGTCTTGGCGCGGTCGATGTCTCCCTCGGTGTCGGGATCGCACTTGTTGTCGACACAGAACTCCTTGATATCGCTGGTCTGCGATGCCGACATGAACCCCGTAACCGATCCCACGCCAATCCCCACCGCCGCGACGCTGAAGCCGATGATTGCCAGCGTGCTCACGCCGCCCCCACCGCTGTCAGCGATCGGG
>JAUIKB010000508.1 GCA_030430975.1 Polyangia bacterium | reverse complement strand
GTCGCGGTTGGGTTTGGCGTGACTGAGAAACGAAAGGGCTTCGCTGTGGTCGCCCAGCCGCGCCGCGCTGACTCCCAAAACGGTCCAGGTGCGCTGCATTGTCTTGTCGCCCGCGCCCGCCTGGTCGCGGATCTGGTACCCGAGTCTCGCCGCCTCTCGGAAGTCTTGTGCAGCGTAGGCACGTTCCGCCTGTTTTAGCAGCTCATCAGCGTGTTTGTTGGTGGTGCGCACCGGCCCGGTTGAGGTGTTGCCGCGTAGCGCCTCGATGTTCGACCAGCCGATCCAGGCCGCGATGATGATCAGGATGGTCCCCCCGTAGTTCCAACCCAGAAACAACGCGACGGCCAGAACGATCAGCGCGGTGATGTGCGTGATGCGGTCGGCTGTGCGGTGTTTGGTGACGCGGACCAGGCCTAGGCGGAACAGCTGGCCGCCGTCCAGAGGCCACAGCGGAAGCAAGTTCACTAGCGACCAGCCGATGTTCACGAACAAGCTCGAGCGGACGGCCTGGGCCACGTAATACTGCTGGGGCAGGGCGAGCCAGTCCGCCGCGACCAAACTGAAGATCCAAGTGCCCACACCCAGCAGCAGTCCTGCGCCGGGGCCGGCAGCGACGATCAGCGCATCGTGGCGGTCCTTTTCGGCGCGGTCGTGCGCGCACAGCCCCCCTAACCCGTGGAGAAGGATCTGGGGGTTGAGTCGGTAGTGTTTCGCGACGAAGGCATGTCCGAGCTCGTGGAACAGAATGCTCAGCGTCACCACCAGCGCCCACACGAAGTTGCTCTTGAAGTCGCCGCCCCGGAACCAGAAGAACAGCAGTACGCCGAACCACATGCTGACGCGCACGGGGATGTCGCGAATGCTGAACAGGTAGAAGCCCGACATCGCCCAGACGCTTACCAGAAATTAGCGAAATCTCCATCATGTGGCGGAACTCACCGCCTTGCATGCCGGTTTTATGGGCCATGGAGGCTCACGCGGTAGAGCTGCCGACTGAGCCCGGAACACCAGGTCGCCGCCGGTGTGCGTCGTGACAACGCCGACAATGCGGGCAGCGGAGTGATGACGCTCTGGCTGCCCCGGCGACCCGAATCGGTGCGTGACAGCGACTGGACTGCCGCCAGTCTCAGACCGATGCGGTGGCAGCGTCGACACGGTCGAGGTACTCGGTCAGTCGCCGTCTTTTTTCCACGCTAAGTTTTTGGCGCGGCGTGATGTCCTCACGAAGACTCTGCAGCTGCGCGAATATCCCTAGGTCGGCGGTTGAGATAGCAGCTCCGACCCAATAGTCGCGCTCTGGACAGCGGGCTTCGAGGTGGTCGAGCAGGCGTTCGAAACCCTGCCAGCAGGCCTCCGGGCCGGCGCGCCAAACGTCGCGGGCGATAAGCCGGGTGACGACCTGGGCGCGAATGCGTGGAGTAACCAGCGCGCACACCAGCTTAGGAGCGCCAGCGAACAGCGCCGCCTTCGTCAGCGGCCAGTTTTCCTCGTCCGCCCAGCGCGATGCCACAACATAACCGTTCAGAGCCGTGTCCGAGAGCTCTTCCCACAGCGCCGCCTCAGCTTGTTGCCCGGGGGTGAGCTGTGCCGACATGGGTTGGTCGCACAGTCGCTCGATGCGTTCGACGATCGCGGTAGAGTCCCGGTGCGGCGTGCCATCGATCGCCAAGACAGGAACTTGTCCGAGCGGGTTCAGTTTCTTGATGTCGCCGGGAACCTTGGCGTACGCCACCTGAAAATCCAGACCGGCGCGCTGAAGCGCTCGACGGACCTTTAGACAATACGGCGAATAGGTTTCGAGGCGTCCCAGCCTCGCGCCACCAAACTCGTGCAGCACGAGGGTGGGCTGGATGGGAAGAGGACGAGGACTGGGCGTGTGAGCGCGAGTTGATGTTTGCATTCCGAAGTTCTAACTGGAATTGATGTCAGCCTTGTGTCAGGTTTGTGCGATGCGGAGAACCGAGCGGCTGTTCGCGCTGGCAGAGCATTTGAGGGGCCGGCGGTCGGGCGTTACGGCAGAGCAGCTGGCCGAACGGTTCGGCGTGACACTGCGCACTATCTACCGGGACCTCGCCAGTCTTCAGGAGGCGGAGCTACCTCTGCGCGCGGAGCGGGGGCGCGGAGGTGGTTACGCCCTCGACCGGGCGTACACCTTGCCGCCGGTGAACTTCAACGCGCGCGAAGCGGCGGTGCTGATCGCCGCCGGTCAGCACCTGGCGAAGATGCGCGTGCTGCCGTTTGTTCGCACGCTGGACGGCGCCATCGACAAGGTGCGTGGCGCGCTGTCGAACAGCTCTCAGCGCGAACTGCTCGAGCGACTCGAGTCGTTGGAGTTTATCGGCGTGCCGGCGCCGGCCACGTCGGCTTCCGTGCGTGACGCTGTCGAGCGCGCTTGGTTCGAGCAGCAGCCGCTGATGATCAGCTACCGTCCCCGGGACGTTGCGACCACGCGGCGGGTCCGGTTGCGTCAGATCGTGATGGAGCGATCCGTCACGCTGCTGAACTGCGACGACCTGGACAAGAACGCGCCGCGTCAGTTCCGGCTGGATCGGATCGACGCTGCCTGGTTCGAGGACGAGCCCGGCCGATCGTTGGCAGGTACGTCCGTCCCGTAGGCTCGCGTGGTCGGACGGCTGAAACCGGTCGGCCTTGACACTGGATAACCCAGTGGCTAGGTTATCCTCATGGGCGGCTCCTTCAGCACGATTCAGCGGCGCTCGAGTGCCGATTCGGTGTTTGAGCAGCTCGCGGCGGCGATCCTGAGCGGCGAGCTGCCAGCCGAGCGCCCACTGCCGTCCGAGCGCGAGCTTGCCGATACGCTGGGCGTATCGCGGGTCGTCCTGCGCCAAGCCACACATCGACTGGCTGAGTTGGGGCTGTTGCGGGTTCGCCAAGGCGGCGCGACGGTGGTTTTGGATCCGGATCAGGCGACGGACGTTCGAGTCATCGGTCTCTATTATCAGCTAGATATCAAGCCAAAGCACCGCAAGCGCTTCGAGCGTGACGTGATCGAGAAGCAGTTTCTACAGGGGTTGTCGCTGGTCTCGATCGTCGAACGGCGGGCGTCCGACGCCGACCGTCGGGCGCTGGTGCAGCTATGTGAGTCGTTCGACGCCGCCAGCGCCAGTGATGCGACCTTTCGCGCCTTCGAACGCGAGTTTTGGTCGCTCGCCGCCGCGTGCGGAGGCAACCGTATTTTGAAGATGGAGGTGGCGTGGTGGTACGAAACGCTTCGCCCAGCGCCGATCGAGCCGCGCAGCTCGCGGGCTCCGATGACGGAGCGTATCGGGTTTTACTTGGAACTGACGCGACGGCTCGCGAGGCGGGATTCGGCTAGCGGGTACTACCTGGCGGTGGTCACGCCGTTGTTGGAGCTGCTGTTTGAGGCGCCTTAGCCGGCGCAGGGAGTAGAATATGAAAACGGAATGGGAATGGGAACGCCGATTGGGCTTACTGTTGGTCTGCGCCGCGGCGCAGGTCGGGTGCGGCGGCAGCGAGTTTGACGAAACGTCGAGCGACATGCGGATCGACCCGATCGAGGTGGGGCACGCTTGGACGTACGACGTTCAGGTCTTCGGCACCTACCCGTTGTGCGAAGTGGGGAGCTTCACGGGGACCGCCGTAGGCGAGAAGGAGCTGGATGGGAAACAGTCGATTCAGGTGCAGTCGTTGTGCCCTCACGCTGGCGTGATTTCCTACGCAGTCGACGGTGATCGTGTCGAAGTGTACTACGCGGGCGAGTGGGTATTGGCCCTAGACGCGCCGGTCGAAGATGGTCACACCTGGAGCAACGGCACAGAGCAGTTCATGTGGGAACGCGTCGGGCGCATGGAAACCAAGGCAGGCACGTTCGACCACTGTTTTCGGGCTCGAGAATTGAACACGCCGGACTCATACACGACCTTCTGCCGTGGCGTTGGGCCGGTGGTGTGGCACACCGTCAAAAGCGGCAACGGTTATGACGCGGAACTCACGTCGGTGAACTTCTAGCTACGCTCCGCGCTGACAACACAGCGCCGCAACAGGTCTATCGCGAGTCTGGTGCGCATCAGTGCCGATTGCCGAGGGTGGTAGAGCGCGAACAGGTCGAACGTCGTGAAACGGTAGCCCGGCAAGACCCGATTCAGTTCGACGCGGCCCCGCAGCTCAGGTTCTGTCACTACGCCGATTCCCACGCCGCTGAGCAGCGCATCGAACAAGACGCGACTGTCGTTAGCAGAAAACCCGCCTCCGACCCGGACCTTGCGTCGGCGTCGGCCCGGGCCCTGTAGCTGCCAGTGGGTCTGGGCCTCGTCCGACTCGAAGCGAAGGCACACGTGGTCTTTGAGTTCTTCTGGGCTGGTCGGCGTGCCCGCACGAGCTAGGTAGGCGCGGTGCGCGGCCAGGACGGGTTTCAGTCGACCGAGCTTGATCATGGTCAGTCCACTGTCGGCTGGCCTTACAGCAGTCACGACCAAGTCGCAGCCGGTCGCCATTAGTTCGATCGGCTCGTCGCCGACGAGTAGTTCGACGGCCAGGTCGGGATACGTCTCACGTAGTCGCGCCAGCTCCGCTAGCAGGCCGAAGTGAGTCAGCAGGGTGGGGATCGCCAGCTTGAGCTTCCCGATCGGCCTGTCGACGCCCGCGGCTTCTAGCTCGGCCGCCTGCACCTCGTCCAAAATTCGGCGGCAGCGAGCCAGCAGCCGTTCCCCCTCGGAGGTCAGTTTCATGCGGCGCGTCGTGCGCGTGATCAACGATTGGTGAACGCGCTGCTCGAGGCGCGCAAGCTTGCGACTGACCTGGTTGACGGATACGCGCAGCGCGCGGGCTGCGGCGGACAAGCTGCCGCCGTCGGCGACCGCGACGAACACTCGCAGCTCGTCGATGCGGTCGAGCTCGATGGCGCCGCGTGGTGACGTGACCAAGCCGGTTGTCCGCGTGTGTTTTTCCCCAACCATCGATGCCGAACTCTTAGTTTGGAGTCATATTACCCGATTCGGGTACAGACTTTACGCTTTATATCCAATTGTGAGAATGCCGACTCGACTGCAGGTTGAATCTCTACAGAAGGGAACAACTCATGACGACGCAGTTCAGGCACCTGGGCAGGCCGCCCCACGTTGAAACCGA
>JAUIKB010000507.1 GCA_030430975.1 Polyangia bacterium | reverse complement strand
AGCCGCGTACCTGAACGAAGATCCACGTCGTGCTCATCTCCACCCAAACCCTCGTAAACGCTTGGGGGTCGCTTTCCATCCCGGTGTCGTGTTAGCGACGCTGCGCGGCGCGAGCGTTAAAACGCTCCGTGCTTCTCCCAAGGAACTCACAGTCTCAAGACGGTCCTTAATGGTCGGCCCCGAGATCTCGCCGGCAACTGGTTTCACGCAATGAGAGAACCCGTTTTTCCAAAGTGGGCTAACAAGACCCGGCAACTGGCCGGCGTCGCGCTCGGAGTGACCCCGCTCTATCTGATCGGCGCGATCTGGTACGGCTTTTCGCCCAAAACGTTGGCGGTCGGATACATGCCCAAACAGCCGGTGCCCTACAGCCACGCTCTGCACGCTGGCGAGCTGGGGATCGACTGCAAGTACTGCCACAACACGGTCGACAAGGCCGCGCATGCAGCGATCCCGCCCACCGAGACCTGCATGAACTGCCACCAACGGATCAGGGCGAAGAGCAAGAAGCTTCAGCCGGTACGCGATAGCTTCAAGTCCGGCAAGCCCGTCCAGTGGCTGAAGGTGCACGACCTGCCGGACTACGCCTACTTTAACCACAGCGCGCACGTCACCCGGGGTGTTGGATGCGTGTCGTGCCATGGCCGCGTCGACAAGATGGAAGAGGTCTACCAGCACGAGCCGCTGAGCATGGGCTGGTGCCTGCAGTGCCACCGTGCGCCCGAAAAGAACCTTCGGCCGCCATCGGAGGCGACGAATATGGACTGGAAGCCGCCGGGAGATCCCGTGGCCTACGGCGCGAAATTTCGCAAAGAAAACAACATCAATCCGCCAACGGACTGCTCGACATGTCATCGCTGAAGAACGACGAAGATCGGCCAGAGTACTGGCGCAGCCTGGAAGAGCTCGACAACTCACCGGAGTTCCGCGAGCTGCTAGCCAACGAATTCGCGGCACCGCCGGAGGAACCCACCGAGGGTGGTCGGCGCCGCTTCCTTCAAGTCATGGGCGCGTCGTTCGCGCTGGCGACCGGCGCGTCCGGCTGCCGCTGGCCAGAAGAGAAAGTGCTTCCTCATACGCGCCGCCCCGACGGCGCCATCCCCGGCAAGCCGCTGCACTACGCCACAGCGATGGACCTGAGCGGAGTCGGCCGCGGTTTGCTCGTACGCAGTTACGACGGGCGACCGATCAAGATCGAGGGCAACCCTGAGCACCCGGACTCCGGGGGGGCGTGCGACTCGATCGCGCAAGCTTCCATTCTTGAACTGTACGACCCGGACCGAAGCCAGGGCGCCGCGCGCTTCGGCGGCAGCAAACGGCAAAAGTCCTCGTTCGAGGAGTTCGACAAGTACCTCGCGGGCAAGCTGGCCGCGATGGCGGGCGGCGCGGGTCTGCGGATCCTGTCGGGCGCGTCTTCCTCACCGAGTCTCGCCGACATGCGCAAGCGAATGACGGAGAAGCTTCCGCAAGCGCAGTGGGTCGAATGGGAAGCGATCTCGGACGACAACGAGCTCGAGGGTTCCAAGCTCGCGTTCGGCGCGCCCCACCGCACGCTGCTCGACCTGAGCCAAGCCAAGGTCGTCGTAACGCTCGATGCGGACCTGCTCGGAAGTCACCCGAACAAGCTCAAGCACACTCGAGATTTTGCAGCGCGCCGTGATCCCGCGGCCGGCGAGATGAGCCGGGTCTATGCGTTCGAGAACACGGTCACCATCACGGGCGCGTCGGCCGATCACCGCCAGCCCATTCGCTCGGAGCTCATCAAGGCGCTTGCGGCGGCGCTCGACGCAGAACTGTCGGCCAAGGGCGCCAGCGCCACCGGCTCAGCTCAGGCGAAACCGGCTGCCGCCTTCCTGAACGACGCCGGCTTCAAGAAGATGTTCGACGCCGCCGTGGCCGACCTACTCGCGAACAAGGGCGCGAGCGTCGTCGCCGCTGGCGCAAACCAGCCGAAAGAGGTTCACGCGCTCGTCCATCGCATCAACACCGCGCTCGGCAACGTCGGCACCACGGTGAAGTACGCGCCGATTCCCGATCGTCCGGCGCATCACGCGGCGCTGGCCAACCTCACGAAAGAGATGAACAGCGGTGCCGTCAAGCTGCTGATCATGATCGGAACGAACCCGGTCTACGACGCTCCCGGCGATGTCCCGTTCAAGGCTGCCTTGGCCAAGGTCACAGACAGCGTGCACTTCTCGCTGTTCGAAGACGAGACGAGCAAAGCGTCCGCCTGGCACGTTCCACTCGCTCATTTCCTGGAGTCGTGGGGCGACGTCCGCAGCTGGAGCGGCACCGTGAGCATCACGCAGCCGCTGATCGCGCCGCTTTATGGCGGTCGGAGCGCGATTGAGATCGTCGCTCAGCTGATCGGCGACGAAAAGAAGTCGGGGCTGGAGATCGTCCAACGCACCCACCAAGACACGCTTGCCGGCGAAGCTTTGTGGAAAAAAGCGGTACACGACGGCGTCGTTACCGGCACGCGTTGGACCGGCGTTACGCCAGCACTCAAAGCGATCGAACCGGTCACGCTCAGCCCGCGAGAGCTGGGCGGGCTTGCCATGGCAGGCGATCCCGAGCTCGTTTTTGCTCAAGACCCCGGCTTGTACGACGGCCGCTTCGCGAACAACGGCTGGCTGATGGAAATGCCGGATCCGCTGACGAAGCTGACCTGGGACAACGCGCTCATGATGAGCCCGGCCACCGCCAAGAAGCTAGGAGTGACCGATCGTACGTTGGTCAAGCTCACGCTCAACGGTAAGGCGATCAACATCCCGGTGCTGCTGCTGCCCGGTCACGGCGCTGGTTCCATGACAGTGCATCTGGGCTACGGACGCACTGACGCGGGTCACGTCGCTGGCCTCACCAGCGCCGACGTGGCGCCGGTTGGCTCAAACGCTCACACGCTGCGGTCCGCTCAGGCGCTCGGCTTCGCCGGGGGGGCCAAGGTCGCCGCCATCTCGGAGGGCTACAAGCTAGCGATGGTTCAGGACAAGCACTCGATCGACTCGGTCGGCAAGAGCGGCGAGCAGGCTCGACTCGATCTGCTGGTCCGCGAAGGCACGCTTGACGAGTGGAAGAAGCACCCCGACTTCGCTCGTCACCGGGTTCATCACCCGCCGCTGTTGAGCTTGTGGAAATCGCCGGTCTCGTACGACGGCTACAAGTGGGGCATGACCATTGACTTGGCCAAGTGCACGGGGTGCAACGCCTGCATCACCGCATGTATCGCGGAGAACAACATCCCCGTCGCCGGCAAGTCTCGCGTCTTGATGGGTCGCGAGCTGCACTGGATCTCAGTCCACCGGTACTACAAGGGGGACCCCGAGAACCCCGAATTCAAGATGCAGCCGGTGACCTGTCAGCAGTGCGAGAACGCCCCGTGCGAGCAGGTATGCCCGGTGGGCGCGACGATGCACTCGAGCGAGGGCTTGAACGACATGAGCTACAACCGCTGCATCGGCACGCGGTACTGCTCGAACAACTGTCCATACAAGGTCCGACGCTTCAACTACTTCAATTACCACATGGACCTCAAGAAGCCGGAAAACAAGGTCAAGAAGATGGTCTTCAATCCGGAAGTCACCGTGAGATTTCGCGGCGTGATGGAGAAATGCACGTTCTGCATCCAACGCATCCAAAACGTGAAGATCGAAGCCAAGAACGCCCGCCGACGCGTCAAGGACGGCGAGATCGTGACCGCTTGTCAGCAGACTTGCCCGGCCGATGCGATCAGCTTTGGCGATCTAAACGACGGTACTGCTCAGGTGAAGCACAACTACTACAACCCGCGGGCGTACGCGCTGCTGCAGGAGCTCAATACGCGCCCACGCCTGCACTACCTCGCTAAGGTCACCAACCCTCATCCCACACTCAAGAAGGCTGAACCGGCCGATTCGCACGGTGGCGGCCACGGGACACCGAAGAGTCACGACGGCCCCAAGGACCACGGCGCCACGAAGCAGGGAGGCGATCATGGTTGATGCCCGCACACGCAAGCACCCTATCGCTTCGGCTGAGGAGGGGTTGAACTCATGACGATGGCAGCAAACGCTGGCGTTGGCAGCAAGGCCGACGAAAACCCAGACAACCCTTACGTCAAGCCGCTGAAGTCGGCCCACCCGTTCGCGCAAGTCACCGAGGTTGTGTCGCGGGTGGCGGAGTCTCCGCGCCCGCCCAAGGCTTGGTACATCGCGTTCGCGATATCTTCGAGCCTCATGCTGATGTTCTTTGGGAGCATCGGCTTCGTGGTGTGGGAGGGCATCGGCGCCTGGGGCAACATGCATCCGGTCGCTTGGGGCTTTCCCATCGTCAACTTCGTGTTCTGGGTCGGTATCGGCCATGCCGGAACGCTGATCTCGGCGATTCTGTACCTGCTCCGCCAGGACTGGCGGACGGCGATCAACCGCTTTGCTGAAGCGATGACGATCTTCGCGGTTATCTGCGCCGCGATCTTCCCCGGCATTCATATCGGCCGTCCCTGGCTGCCGTACTGGATGTTTCCGATTCCGAACCAGATGGAAATGTGGCCGCAGTTCCGCAGCCCGCTCGAATGGGACGTCTTCGCCGTCGGGACTTACGCCACGGTGTCGATTCTGTTCTGGTACATGGGGATGATCCCCGACCTGGCGACGTTCCGAGATCGCGCAACCGGCAAGATCCGACGCTTCGTCTTGGGGCTGTTCTCCATGGGCTGGCGCGGGTCATCCCGGCAGTGGCACCGCTACGAGAAGGCTTATGGCCTACTCGCCGCGCTCGCAACGCCGCTCGTTCTGTCGGTGCACTCAGTCGTTTCGTTCGACTTCGCAACCGCGCAGCTGCCCGGCTGGCACACGACGATCTTTCCGCCGTACTTCGTCGCTGGCGCCATCTTTGGCGGGTTCGCGATGGTGGTCGTTCTGATGGTGCCCGCTCGCCAGTTCTTCGGGCTGAAGCGCATCGTCAAGATGAAGCACCTCGAAAACATGAATCTGATCATCCTCGCGACCGGCATGATCGTTGGATACGCGTACGGCATGGAATTCTTCATCGCCTGGTACGGCGGTGTCGAGTTCGAGTCGTTCGCGTTCGTCAACCGTGCCTTCGGTGAATACTCCTGGGCCTATTGGACGATGAT
>JAUIKB010000506.1 GCA_030430975.1 Polyangia bacterium | reverse complement strand
GGCCGTCAACTTCGGCGACGGTATTCTGCGTCATCCGACCCAAATTTACGAGGCGGTATTTCACGCTGTGGCAACAGTGGTCCTCTGGCACCTTGGGAAACGCGACCTCCTCAAACGCCAACTGGTGAAGCTGTACATCATCAGCTACATGGTCTGGCGGCTGATCACCGAGATGCTCCGTCCGGAACCGCGCGGCCTACTCGGGCTGACGTTCTATCAATGGTCGGCACTCGCCTTCATTCCGGTGTTTATCGCGCTCTGGGTTTGGGACGCACGGTCCGCGCGAGTGGCGATGGCAACGCCTGATTGACCGGCCGATCGCCGACGTCCTTCCGATAGTTGAGCCGAGTTCGGCTCCACACCGAGGAAGATCTGGGCGCGCGTCGCGTAGCAACTCAAGCAGCGCGCCGAGCAGGCGCTCGGCTCGTGAGCGGGGCGGCTGCACCTGACGGTCAGCGCGCCCGTTCGATCGGTGCGAACGACCTGACCAGTGAACGGCAGTCTGGCGGCTACTCCTCCGCGCAGAACAGACGAGTCACGTACAAGTGGTTCGCACCGTCTCCCGCCGCGACGAGCAGTCGGTCGCCGCCGGGCTCGGCCGCCACGCTGTATGGCCCCTGCATGCCGAGGGTCGGTTCGCCCCAGAATTCGTGCTCAGCCAGTCGCAACCCGGAAGTGTCATGCACGGCGACTAATGCCGCCGGCGGGGCGACGTTTTCTTTCGTAACGACGGTCACAATCGGTCCGGCGTCACCGAACACAGCCACGGCGAACTCATCTGAGCTCGTTCCGGTAGAACCGACTTCGATCGGCACGCCGAGCAGGCGCCCATCGGCGGTCACGCGGCACCCGTAGATCGGCGTGTCCGTGCCGGGTCCGCTGTACGTCCAGAACAGCCATCCGCCCTCGACGGTCGGGACGAACTCAACCTGATCGACCTCGAACTGGGTTGCACTTGAGCTTGGATCGAGCTGTGTGTCATTCCAAGTGATCTGCTCCGTCGGCGTCACGACCACGAGGTGGATCGACGAGCTTAGCGAAGTAGGATCAGGGACATCACACCAAGCCGCGGATGGCGGCCCGCTGACCGCGACGACCCATCCACTCGGAACGGCTACGGCTCGAGCGTGTGCGCGACTGTTGCATCCGAGCGATCGCAGTGGCCGAAACGCGTCGGGCCCGCTTGGAGCAAGACCAACCGTAACGCCACCTAACCCTGACTGGAATCCAAGCAGCGAGCCAGCCTCGCCCGGCGCGCGATGACTGATGAATTGCGGGTTTGAACCTTGAACGGATTGCGCGGGATAGGCACCCTGGCCCTGGCCGAGAGAAAACCGGAGTTGGCCGCCGCTCGCCGCGAGTATCGAATAGACATCCCGTGAGCCGCCGCGGTCCGTCACGTGGTCGAGAACCGTGTGAAACCCGACCGAAAATCCATCCAGAAGATCACCAATACCGGCGGCGGTCCACGGTGTGAAGAAGTGCTGCAGCAGGAGTGGATCGGTTGGTTTCAAGTGTTGTTGGTACGTAAGCGCAACATCAGCAGGTCCCGTCACCGTGAGTCGTGGAGCAGTGACGCGAGCAGCGTTCGGCAACAGCACGCGCTCCGAACTTTGTTGTTCCAGCCGCCCGCAGTGGAGCGTTGGCTCCCCAGCGTCGGCACCATCGAGCTGGCCCCCGTCCGGGGGCCCGCCTGCCACTCCAGCGTCGAACCCGCCCTGCGAGCCAACAGCACCCATCCCGGGGCTGCCAGCCGCCGCCCCACCCGCACCAGCAACGGCTCCGGTCCCGTCACCACCGGCTGCTGCGCTACCGTCACCAGTCGTGACCGTCGAGCCGCCGCATGCCGCAATGATGGTGCACAACGCAAAGCCCCACAGCCTTAGGGCCCGTTTCGTTGGCCTTGATCGCCCTAGGGTTTGCGCGCAAACCGGACGGAGGAAGGCGTTGTGATATTGCGAATTCACTTCGATTGCCTCTGGTCGAAACGTAGCGCGCCCGAAGAGAACATCCTCGCAAGGAACGCGACCGACTCGCGCCGGTGACGCCCTAATTCCGCCACAGCGAGCGCCGTACGACGGGAACGAATTCGCGCCACCTGCGCGATACACTGGACCGACTTTTCTTACGTGTCCCCTGCAGCTCGACGGGAGAAAGACACCTAGAAACACTGCGACGACTGACACACGCCGCCCTGGCAGTACTGAAGGCCCGGCCCGATACAGGGCTGGCACTCCGTAGCCCAGTCCACGTCGCACGTTCCCGAAGCGCAGTTCTGACACTGTGGGCACGACGACGAACCGCAGCACCGGCCCTGGACACAGTTGCCGCTGGTGCACTCGCCCCCGGAACTGCACACCTGGCCGTTTGGCTTCTTGGCCACGCAGGTAGTTCCCGAACAGTAATGCGTCGAAACGCAGTCGCCGCTACCCGAGCAGTTCGTCCCACACGCCAGTCCGTCACACTGATACGGAGAGCAAGACGACGTTCCGCCATCCACGCAGGTGCCGGAACCGTTGCACGTATCCGGATTCGTCTGCGTTCCAGAAGAACACGACGACGACGCACAGTGCGTGCCGGACGAGTGCAAACGACACCCGCCGGAACCGTCGCACTGACCATCGCGCCCACACGTCGACGCGGCTTGAGCCGTGCAGTCCTTGTCGGGGTCCAGCCCCGAGACGACGTTGCCACACGTCCCGTTCGACCCGGTGCCGCGTTTGGCCGCCGAGCACGCCTTGCAGCTCCCGGCACAAGCGGAGTTGCAACAGTAGCCGTCCACGCAATGACCGCTTTGACACTCGGCAGCAGCACTGCAGCTCGAGCCGGTCGCCTTGAGCCCATCGCAGCTCGAACCGTTGCAGAAACTTGAGCTAATGCAGTGACTGGGACTGCTACAACTCGTTCGACAGCTGGTACCGTTAGCGCAGACGTAGGGGTCGCAGCTCTGCGTGCCGTTGCTGCCGCACACCCCTGACCCATTGCATCTCTTGGCATTCGTCAGGGTGGAACCGCTGCAGCTCGCGGCTTCGCACACGGTGCTCGCCCCATATTGTCGGCAGGCACCCGAGCCGTCGCACTCGCCGTCCGTACCGCAGCTGGTTGCGCCCATGTCGGTGCACTCGTCGTCAGGGTCGATGCCTGCGGATACCGCTGCGCAGGTGCCGTTCGACCCGATGCTGATCGAGCCGTCGCACGACTCGCACGTGCCGGTGCACGCCGAGTTGCAGCAATAACCGTCCACGCAGTGACCGCTTTGGCACTGGTTATCGGCCGGGCAGGTCGAACCGATGCCGCGCTTGTCCGCGCAGTCGCCCGACGCGGTGTCGCAGTACTTACCGGTGCCGCAATCGGCGTCGGACGTGCAGTCGGACGCGCACACGTTGCCGTTGCACGTTGGCGGTTCGCACGGAGTGGTTCCCGCATCGGCGCAGGCGCCGTTGCCATCGCATTCCTTCGCGTTCGTTTTGACAGCAGCCGCGCACGTCGGTTCCGAGCACTGGATCCCGGCGGCGTACTTGCGGCACGCTCCGGCTCCGTCGCACTTGCCGTCGTCCCCGCAGGATTCCGGTGCCGACTCCGTGCAGTCACCGCGTGGATCGGTGCCGGCTTTGGCCGGGCCACACTCACCGTCCAGCTCGCCCGACTCCTTCGCGGCCGCTGTACACGCCATGCAGGCTCCGTCGCAGGCCACGTCGCAGCACACACCCGCCGCGCAGAACCCCGACTTGCACAGATTGCCGGCTGTGCACGCCGCCCCGTTCTCGAGTTCGCCCGTCGACCCAGCGGCGCCGGTACCGCCTGAACTCGTACCGCCTGAACTCGTACCGCCTGAACTCGTACCGCCCTGCGCAGATCCGCCCATGCCCGAGCCGCCAGCGCCCGTCGCGCCAGAGCCGCCACCCCCCTGCGAGCCATCGGCGCCCGCATCGGTGCCTCCATCCGTCTGTCCGTTACCCAGCTCGTCCAGACTGCCGAACGAACAGCCGACGAGCGACAGCACCAAACCGACCCACAAAAAAGGGCTGCGGACGCTCGAAGCAAAGCTCATACGCGGCAGTGTAGCTCAAACGCCGACGGACCGGCGCTAGTCCACTTCAACGTCGCAAACCACTGCGTATCCGCCTAGTGCGTGCTGGCGGCTGAGCTGGTCCGTCGGTGCCAGCTTCCAGACGACGGGGATGGTGCAGTTGACTTCGATGGAGGTCGTTTTTGACCTCCCAGCGGTCCTGAGCGTTCGGCGCTAGGGCTGCCGACAGGTGGGGTTCGGATCGTTCAAACGATACATCCAGAGCTCACCGTTAGTGTGTCGGTTGGTCAACGCCAGCAGGATGGCACCCGACGGAGCGATCGCAGCCGCATCCACCCAGAACGGCTCGCCGGTGTCCGCGTGCACCGGTAGCGGGTCCATCGCGACGGTATCCACTCCTCGAGTGAGAGTGATTGTTGCTTGGTCATTGCCGTATTCCGACGTCAACAGATAGTCGCCCATCAGCGCCTCCATCGTATTTCCTCGCTGATACACATGTTCGACCACCGCGGCATCTTGCTCCGCTCGATAAACAACAACTTCGTACACGGTGGCTTTTTTCCATAGAATCGCGAAACGATTGGGATCGTTTGAATCCGCAACAACCTTGCGAAACTCGGCACCGTTCTGACTCAGCTCGCCCAGTTTCTCCAACGTGTCGGTTGCACCGTTGCGGATCATGAGCTCGGTTGGGGCCCCAGCCGCGGTCGAAAACACCAGCTGCCCAGCCCCGAATATGAGTCGCTCAGACACCGACGTGCGAGCGACTTCAGCGAGGTCCATCTCCAGATCGTATCCTCGAACGAACAAGCCAGGCTCGTCCTTCACGGAAACCCGGGCCCAGAGTCGCCCACCCGCGACCGCCGACGACGTCACCTCATTGATTGCACCCGTCGGCGCCATCGACGCGAAGCCGAAATCGTTGAAGAAGACCTGGGCCTCGAGCTCGACCGAGCCGGGTGCGAGGCGATACAGGATTGGCGACCGCGAGTACCCAAACGGCAGCGCCAGGTCACGCACGAAGCGGCCAGGAGAAACGTAGTGAACGTTCGAAGCGGCCGCACACCCGCCATCTTCCTGACACCCC
>JAUIKB010000505.1 GCA_030430975.1 Polyangia bacterium | reverse complement strand
ACGCCGTCAAGACCGTCACGCTTCAAGGCGATACGTCGCTTGCAGCCACGCTGGTCGAGCTCGACCGCGTGGACGCAGACGTCGCGCTGTTCACACACGAGGGCCGTGCCCATTGGGCGTCACGGGTCGACATCGCATCCGGCTCGCTGCCATGGGAGCCATCGTGACCACATCGTGGGCAGCCCTCGCGCAGGCAACACTCGAACACCTCGGGTTGACGGCAGCCGCCGTCGCCATGGCGAGCGCGATCGGTATTCCGCTGGCGGTCTATCTGTTCAAGCAGCGGTTCCTCGCCGGCCCCGTGCTGACAATCGTCGGTGCTGCGCAGACGATCCCAAGCCTCGCGCTGCTCGGGATGTTGATCCCGTTGATCGGCATAGGAGAGAAGCCTGCGCTGTTGGCACTGTTCGTGTACGCACTGCTACCGATCGTGCGAGCCACTTACTCGGGCCTGATGGCTCTGGACCCGACGACACTCGAAGCCGCGCGCGGCATCGGTATGACCGACCGGCAAGTGTTGACCAAGGTCGCGCTGCCTCTGGCGCTGCCGGTTGTGATGGGCGGCGTCCGCACCGCGACGGTGATCAACGTGGGCGTCGCGACATTGGCTGCGTTGATCGGAGCCGGCGGACTTGGCACGTTCATCTTTCGCGGCATCTCGATGGTCGATACGCCGTTGATGCTGACGGGCGCAATCCCCGCCGCGCTGATGGCGATCGCCCTGGACGGCCTCCTGGGAGCCGCTGAAAGACGCCTATCGCCGACGTCGCGCCGCCAGCGAGCGAAACCGAATGTGGGCTGACCAGCCACCGCCAACGCTGACCGATCGGCTCCGCGCGATGGGCGGACTGCTGGGATTCGTCGCCGCGGCGTGGACGCTGCTGTGGCTGGCATTCGCGCTGGTCGACTGGCGGCAGGCTTCGTCGCGCGACGGCCAACTGACGGTGGGTTCGAAGAAGTTCACCGAGAGTGTGCTGCTGGCGGAAATCACCGCCCAGCTGATCGAGCGCGACCTCGGCGTCAGCGTGGTCCGACGCACAAACCTAGGCGGAACCGAAGTGTGCTTCGAAGCGCTCAAGCGCGGTGACCTCGACCTGTACGTCGAGTACACGGGAACGGGGTTAACGGCGATTCTTGGCAAGCCTCCGCAGTCGGATCCGCAGCGCGTCCTCAGTATCGTTCGCAAAGAATTTCGAAAGCGACACGCGCTCGTGTGGCTCGAACCGCTAGGCTTCAACAACACGTACGCACTGGCGATGACCGAGTCTCGCGCAGCAGCGCTGAGCATTCAGTCGATCTCCGACCTGCGGCCGCATCGCAGCCTCAAGGCGGGGTTCGCCACCGAGTTTCTCGCTCGAAAAGACGGATATCCTGGCCTGAAACAGCGCTACGGGTTGGCGTTCGAACCGGCGCCAAAAGGCATGGAAGCGGGACTCATGTACTCCGCAGTCGCCGCGAAAGAAGTCGACGTGATCAGCGCGTACGCGACCGACGCTCGCATCGACAAGCTCGGCCTCCGCGTGCTCGATGATGACCAACACGCGTTTCCACCCTACCAAGCCGTTCCGCTGGTGCGGGCCGACAGCCTCGCGCGCCATCCACAACTGCTGCGTACGCTGACGCGCCTGAAGGGTCGCATCGACGACGCCGAAATGCGCCGGCTAAACGGCGAGATCGACGTGGAGAAACGCTCGATCGCCGAGGTCGCGCGGCGGTTTGTCCAGCGCCTGCCGAAGTAGCTTCGAGGCGACCCGACGTCAGCCCGCGAATCGGCTCGCTCGCTATCCGGCGACGTGCACGACGAGCGTTCGGGAGTGCGGCCTCGACCGATGCTCCCACAAATACAGCCCTTGCCACGTGCCAAGCGCCAAACGCCCAGCGGTAATAGGGATATTTTCGCTGGTCTTCGTGACAGCGCTGCGCGCATGCGCGGGCATGTCGTCAGGTCCTTCGTCGTCGTGTTCCCACGCGCGAGTGGTTGGCGCGAGCTCCCCCAGCCAGGCCTGTAGATCGCGCAGGACGGCTGGATCGGCGTTCTCCTGGATCACTAAGCTAGCCGACGTGTGGCGGACGAACACCGTGCACATACCGACGGTCACTCCGCTCTGCTGGACGATCTGCGCGACTGCAGCGGTGATATCCGTGAAGCCTGCGCCCGGTGTGCTCACCGCAATGGTTTCTTGGTAAACGGTCACGGTTGCCATATGCCATGATTCGCCGCGTAGTGGACCGAGTTACTGACCCACCGTCGTTGCGATACAGGATCGCCTCGTTGTGGCGTCGAACCGGCGACAGGCTGGCGGCGTACATGAAGCGCGGCCCTCTCCGGCTCAGCGTGCTGTACCTGTTTCGCGGCTGGCGAGAACACCACGGCATGCGCATGGCTAGCGCAATGGCGTTCGAGCTGTTTCTGGCAGCGATTCCCATGCTCGCGCTGCTCGGCTGGATCCTCGGAGCGATCGTCCACGACCAGCCGGCGGCTGTGGACACCGTCATCTCGGTGGTGGATATCGCGCCAGAGCGCGTGCGGGACATGTTGCTTGAACAGGTCGGCCGGTACCGTGACGAAAACGCCATTGCACCCGTGGCTCTGCTCGCGACGGTCTGGCTTGTCAGCGGCGCATTTCACACGTTGATGACGGTGTTCGAACGCGCGCTGGTCGCACGACGAAGACCGTGGTGGCAAAAGCGCCTGCTCGGAGTGGCCTGCGCCGTCGGGGGCGTGGCGATGGTGGTGCTCGCGGGTTGGCTTACGGTCGAGCTCGCCGGCGGCCCGGTGGCGATCGCGCGATTCGTAACCGGCGAAACGAACCGCGACGCGATCGTCACGCGCTGGTTCGGCATGCTGATCACGCTGCCCGTGTTGCTACTCGGTCTGGTCGCCGCGTTTTTCCGAATCGGCGTGAGCCGACCCGGCGTCAAACGGCGCGTGTGGCCCGGATCGCTGGTGACGGTCGCGCTGGGCGGCCTGGCTACGTACGCGTTTACCGCATACGCACGGACGCTAGCTCGGTACACGATCTTCTACGGCAGCCTGGCCGCCGTGGCGGTGTTCTTGATCTGGCTGTGGCTGTGCTGCGCGGCGCTTATCCTCGGAGCCGAGCTCAACGCTCAGCTCGAAGGCGTAGAACGGAAGACGAGGCCGCCCCCATCGTGGCTGTAGAGGCACCGGACTGGGGACAATTGAACCTCCCAGACATCGGAGTTTCAACTCGCCGCTAAGCGGCAGCGAGCCGACCCGCGGAGCCCAAAAAGCCCCAGGGCGCGGACGTGTACGCCTTCGATGTTGCGAAGTGGTCGAGTTCGGGATTGTCTAGAGCCCGGCTTCGGTGTCGGCTCCGACGCACACACCGAAGCCATCGGGAAAGCTCGCCTGAGCTTGGCACTTACCGGTGCCGCAATCGCTCATCAGGTTCCCAATGCGGCAGATCTTTAGGCACTTGTTCAACGCCTGGGCGCAGACGTGTCCTGCCGCGCAAGGGCATTCGTCACCGGCTAGGCCGGCGCCGGGCTTAATGCAGCTGGTGGTGCCGTCCGGTCGAACGATGGTGCAGGCCTGCTCCGGCGTGCAGACGCACGTCTGATCCGTCTCGGGATCGCAGGGATAGGGCTCCGCGAGACTGCAGCCATCCGCCGGCACGCAAACCGGCACCGACAACGGGTCGAGACTGGGACTGGCGTCGTCACGCAGCGGTCGCGGTGCACAGTACGTTCCCACGCCGCAGGTTTCGGCGTCTGCGCAGCAGAAGGGTCGGCACTGCCCGCCACCCGCATCGCCGACGCAGCCCAGGCCGGGCGCGCAGTCACGCGACCGCGTACACGGGTCGCCCGAATGACCATCGCCGGCCGGCTCGCAGAGGGCTTCGCGATCGCTCGCCGCGCGGCGCACGTGGCACGCAAACGCTGGCAGCGGTCCGGCGTCGCCACCGTCCGTGTCGAAGGGCTGACTCGGCGGAATCGAGCCGCTCGACTGCGTGGACCCTCCGGCGCCACCTCCGGCGTCGCCCGCGCTGCCCGATGATCCGCCGGAGGAAGCTCCCGCCGTTGCACCAGAACCACCAGCACCGGAACCGCCCGCGCCAGAACCACCGGCACCGGAACCGCCCGCGGCAGAACCACCGGCGGAGCTACCGCCAGCGAAGCTGCCCGCGGTGCCGGTTCCGCCCGTACCCGCGGATCCGCCGCTACCCGCACTGCCGCCTGAGCCGCCACCAGCGCCGCCGGCGGTGCCGCCGTCGAACGTGGCGCACGCGAGCGGGTCGTCGGGTAGGCACCCCGAGCCGCACAGCACGTTCATCGTGGTGCCGGCGTTACCACCCTGGCCATCCGGCTGCACCACGTCTGCCATGCCTCCCGCTGTGCCGGCTGTACCGCCAAAACTACAACCCGCGCCGACGCAACCGCCCGTACCGCCCGCACCGCCGTTGCTCGAACCTGAACTGGCGCAGCTCACGGCCACCGCGAAACCGGCCGTGACGAAGGCGCCGACCAGCGCGCGCCGCAACGCGATCCGTCGGATTCGGTTGCGGTTGCGTGGGGGGCTCATCGGGTTAGCTCAGTCTAGCACTGCTGACGGGTCACGCAGGATGACCACGCTTAGGGCTTTGCACGGTCTGTGCCACCGCTTAAACCATCGCGTAATGCGGCACTGGGCCGATCGTACGTGGCATTGCTGTCACGGTTGACACCTCGAAACAAGGCGTTACGCCTGCGGGCGGCGTAACAGTGCAGGAGGCGTCAGCGTACGGCGACGTTCCGGATCACCGAGTTGTTGGCGTCGTCAAACACCCGCACGCTCAGCATCGCCGGACCTTTAGAAAGCCCGGTCGTATCGGCGCGGAACTCCTCGCGCTGCTCGTCGAAGATGCCGTCGGTGGGGTCGAAGGGGAACCATTCATCGGTGCCAGCGACTGAAATCTCGATGCGCTGAATCGGTCCCACACCGTCCATTGCCACGCCGGTCACGATCCGGCCCGTTGCTTTGAGGTTGCCCACCGTCGGCGGCGTGTTGTCGACGAGGATGACGCTCGACTCGCGAGAGTGCTTCTTGACGCGCTTCGGCGTGTTGGCCATCTCGTCGCTAGCCGTCACACGCACACGATATGCCCCCTCGGGGAGCGC
>JAUIKB010000504.1 GCA_030430975.1 Polyangia bacterium | reverse complement strand
GATCGGCGATCCCTAGTTCCCGCGCTAGCCGAAGCGTGCGAATCGCATCGTCAGCCGTGTAGCAACCCGCGGTATACGGCAGGATAGACCACCGCCCGCTGGTCACCAGGCTCATCATAGAACCGCAACTCTTGTCCTTGAGGTCGACGCGGCGCAGCGCGACCGTCACGACCTCAGCACCTGACGCCTCCAGCGCTGCCTGCGTCTGTTCGACCGACGCGTACTTCCCGGTCCCCACGAATAAGCGGGACCGAAAGCTGTGATTTCCGATCTTGAGCACGTCCTCGTCGACCATGCCCAGGCAGTTACTTGGCTCTTCTGCCGAGCGCACCCGAAAAATGGCGGCCGGTGGCTAGTCGCTCGCGGAAAAGGCCGCGATCACGTCAGGCGCGGGCCGAAATCCCATCGCCCGCAGGCGCCCCAGATCGCTGCGAGCCACCACTAGCAGGCCGTCGTCGGTGAGGGCCCGAAGCAGGCTTGCCACGACGTCGCGTACCGCCTTGTCCCCCAAGTAAATGAGCAGGTTTCGACACAGGATGACTTGGTAGCGACCCGGCGGGGCCCCGTCCAGCACGTCGCGAACGGCAAACGTCACGCCTCGCCGCAGATCCTGACTGGGCTGCATGCGGTCATCCTGCTCGACGAACTGCTGGCGCCACGCTGTCGGCAGCCGCGCAACGTCTGCAGCGTCGTAGAACGCGGCTCGCGCCGTTTCGATCGACGCGGCCTGAATATCGGTCCCCAGAACGTGCACAGCTGAGTTAGGCGCGCTTACCGCGAGTCCGGCTCGCAAAGTCCACGCCTCTTGTCCGGTAGAACACCCCGTGCTGAGACCGAACACTCGCGACGACTGCCCCCACACCTCCATTTGGCTAGCCAGCGACGCCCACTGTGCGGGGTCCCGGTAGAAGCTCGTCTCGCCGACGCAGAGCTCGCGCGAAATCGCCGTCAGCGCAGGATGCTGGCCGCTCAGACCGTCGACAAAGGTCCCGAGTGGTTCGCCCGCCTCGGCTGCGAGTTCGCTGAGCCGTGACGCGATCCGCTCGCGCATCCACGACGGGGCGCTCGGATCTCGCAACGCGACGCCGTGGGTCTGCGTGAGCAACTCGAAGACACGCGCCAGTGCGGCCTCGTCGTGAGTGACCGGCGACATCAGTCGCCCGTTCCGCCGAGCGGTGACTGGGCGAACGCCGCAAGCTCTGGCGTGTCGAAGACGCGACTCACATCGAGCACGGCGCACGGCGGTGACGCTGAGATCACACCCGAAACGAGCGAACTGACAGCCTCGGCCAGCGTGCTTGGCGGATCCTCCAGCCCGCTTTCGGGTAGATCGCGCAGGCCGTCCAGCGCGTCCACAAGCAGACCCGCCCTGCGCTTCTTGCCGCCCGGCTCGCGGACGACGACGATCCGCGAATCCGGCGCTGGCTCGCTCGGAGTCCCGCCGAGTATGACCGACAGCCCGAGCACGACCAACACCTCTCCGCGTAGGTTCGTCACGCCCGCGATCGCAGGGGGCGCGAGGAACACGCGGGTCAGAGGCCGTAGGCCGATCACCTCCTGGACGTCGTCCATAGCGAATCCATAGACAGCTGCCCCCACCCGAACGCTGATCACGCGGTCCCGCGCCGCGCGGTCTTGCGCCGGTGGTCGCTCCACGATCGCGTCGGTCATCTAACTCGACGTTACCACGACGCTCGGTCGCAGCTTCGACACCGGAACCGGTTTCCACCGCCGGTGCATCCACAGCCATTGTTCCGGATGAGCGCGCACAAACCGCTCTAGCTCCGTCGTCGCGCGCCGCATCGCCTGCTCCGCCCAAGCGCGCTGAGGCCGCTCGGGCGGACTGAGCACGCAGGCGACGTCCAGTACGTAGCGTCCCGGGCCGGTCCGGAGCGGGAACATCACACACAGCGGCTTGCGTGCCCGCATCGCCAGCAAGGCTGGCGCGAGATCCACCGCGGCCGGCGCGCCCAGAAACGCAGACCTCACGAGCCCGCGGGCACGTTCCGGCGCCTGGTCGATCAGCATGACGAGCGCCGCCTGATCCGACAGCAGCTCAGCCCCCCGCGTCCGGGCGTCTCCGACGAACACCAGTTCGACGCCACGGCTGGCGCGAATGCGTTGCCACAGGACGTCCAGCCAGCTAACGCTGAGCCGTTTCGTCACCACGCCGACGCGGGCGACCTCCGCGGCCGCACACAGACACAGGTCCCAGTTGGCGGTGTGAGCGGTTGCAACTACGGCTCCGCCCTCTATCGCTTCGCGCGCGGCCGGCGTGATAGCCACGAACTGGCTCAGTGGACGGATCCGTAGCGCGGCGATCGAGAGCAGTTCGAACAAGCCGTCGGCCAGACTTCGATACATCTGCATTGCAGCGCGCGCTGGCAAACCCGCACGCGCCAGGCTCGCGTCGACGTGGGCACGGCGGACGCGGAGAAGCCGCCCCACGATCGTCGCCGTCGCCGCTGCGAGTGGCCGCTTCGCCCACAGCGGATAGCGAGTAAAAACGAACACCAGCGCCACCAGCGTGCCGATCGCTAGCGCCGTCCACACCATGCCCCGTCCTAGCGTCCGACGACCCGCGCCGCAACGCGCCGTCGCGGTTAACCGATTCGGCGGGTATGCTGCGCCACGTGGCAGACCCACCCACCCGCAGCAAGCCCAACGGGGCTGAACTGATCGTGGAAGGTTTGTCCCGGCAGTACGGTGACTTCTTCGCGCTCCGCGACATCTCGATGAAGATCGGCGCCGGCCAGATCGTCGTCATCATCGGCGGCTCGGGCGCCGGCAAGAGCACCCTGCTCAAGATCCTGATCGGCCTGGACAAACCGACGGCGGGAAAGATCCTGGTCAACGGCCAGGACATCGTGCCGCTGGGTGACCGACAGCTCAGCGAGGTCCGCAAGAAGTTCGGCATGGTGTTTCAGTACGCGGCCTTGCTCGACTCGCTCAACGTCCTCGAGAACCTGGCGTTTCCGCTGCGCGAGCACACCAAGCTCGGCACGGCCGAGATCCGCGATCGCGTCCGCGAAAAACTCTCCATCTTAGACCTTGGCGATATCGAGGACCGATTCCCGAGTCAGCTCTCCGGCGGTATGCGCAAGCGCGTCGGGTTAGCGCGCGCGCTGATGCTCGAACCCGAGGTGATTCTCTACGATGAACCGACCAGCGGTCTCGACCCGCTTTCCAGCCGCCTGGTGGATGATCTGATCGTTGAGACGCGCGATCGGTTTGGCGTTACGAGCGTCGTGATTTCCCACGATATGGCCGGCGCGCTCAAGATCGCCGACTACCTGTATATCCTCAGCCACGGCGAGTTCGCCGGCAAGGGCACACCCGCGGAGATCATTGGCGGCGCCAGTGATCTCGCCGTCGAGTTCGTCGAGGCGAGCGGCATCGCCGCCGAGCGGCTCATTCAGCGCGGCCCCCAATCCAAAAGGAAAAAGCCCAGGCGAGACTAGGCGAGGCGCTGCGCCGACGTGCAGAGCCGCTCGAACCCAAAGCCACGCTGTTTCAGTGTCTCAACGACGCGGTTGAGCACCGCCAGCTTGCGCGCAACCGGCACCCACAAGTCCCGTTGGTTGGGTGCGAGCTGTTTCAGCCCGTCCCAGGCGTCCAGGAAGTCGATGCCGTGGAGTTCGAGATTGACGAACGCGCCATGCGCCACGCGACGCGCCAACGCCAGCGCCCCGCGTTGGCCCGCCAAGATCAGGCTGGTGCCGATCACCGGCAATCGCAAGCCAGGCGTGACCTGGATCGGTAGTTCGAGCAGGCCGTCGCCGGGGCGTTGATAGGGCGTGCCAATCCGATACGGCGCCGTAGGCGCGAGCAGCACGCGGGGATCGTCGACTATCGAGGCGGACCGGCGTCCGAGCAGTCGCATCGCGCCCACCACGCCCGCCTTCGCAGCGTAGTACGCCGGACACGGGAACACCGATGAATCGTAGAGCGCACCCGAGGCAGCGACCACCTCCAGCAGCTGGTCGGTGACTAAGTAGCCCGGAGCGCGGAACCCGCGGGGCCGGTGGCCGGTAGCCCGCTCCAGAACCATGCTTGCCGTCTCGACCTGGCGACGCTGTTCCGCCCGCCCAAGGCGGGTCAGGTCGTAGCGGTGATCGAGTGAGTGGTTCGCGATCTCGTGTCCGGCTTCTGCCATGGCACGCAGACCACTGGCGTTGCGTTTGCGAGCCATATCCGCTCCGACCGCAAATAGCGTGCACCTGAGGCTATTCGCGTCGCAGAACTCCTGAATGCGGCTGAGCGCGATATCGTAGACGGCGTGGCGCGCACCCGGCAGGTCGATACCGTGGATGGCCGCGTAGTGATGCACTTCGTCGAGATCGATGGATATGGCCGCGTGCCGAGCGTTCATTTGGCCGCCTCGTCTATCGCCGCCACCCGCGCATCATGCTCACCGCGGTCCAAACGATACGCCTCCCCCGTCCGCGGACACCGCGCAGCGCCCGCGTCATCGAAGTCGAGCCGCTCGCCGCTCCGGCTGACCCAACCGATGCGGCGAGCCGGCGCGCCTACCACCAGCGCGTGCGCCGCGACGTCGCGACGCACCACCGCCCCCGCACCGATCATGCAGTACGCCCCGAGCTCGACGCCGCACACGATCGTTGCGTTGGCGCCGATCGTCGCGCCACGCCGGACGATGGTCGGCTGGAATTCGTCCTTACGCTCCACAAACGCCCGCGGCCGGAGCACGTTGGTGAACACCGCGCTCGGTCCGCAAAACACGTCCGCTTCGAGCGCGACGCCATCGTACAGACTGACGTTGTTCTGAATCCGGCAACCGTCGCCGACGCGCACCGTCCCGGCCACGAAGCAGTTTTGACCGAGCACCACCCGCGCACCGAGTTCAGCGCCGGCCATCACATGACAGAAGTGCCACACCCTGACGCCCACGCCGAGTCGGGCACCTTCGTCGACGACCGCCGTCGGATGAACCCAAGCCGGCGACGTCACCCGTCGAGCCGACTCCGAAAGTACTCGACCGTCCGACTCAGACCTTCCCGCAGCTGCACGCGGGGCTCAAAGTCGATGAGCTGCTCAGCCCGCGAGATGTCAGGGCGACGCTGGCGTGGATCATCGGACGGGAGCGGTCGCATCTCGACCGCCGA
>JAUIKB010000503.1 GCA_030430975.1 Polyangia bacterium | reverse complement strand
TGTTCGTGAACGTCGGCATGTGGTTCGAACGCTTCGTCATCATCTGCACATCACTTGCCCGCGACTTCTTGCCCGGCAACTGGGGTTACTTCATTCCGACCAAGGTCGACTTCATGACCCTCGGCGGCAGCTTCGGGCTGTTTTTCACTCTGTTCCTCTTGTTCTGCCGCTATCTCCCGATGGTCGCGATGGCAGAGGTCAAGATGGTCGAGAACCACGAACTCGAACACGCCGAGCACGGAGCTCACTGAGCGAGGCCTGAGATGAGTGAGAAAAAACAAACGAAGCCTGCTTCGAAAGAAGCGCCGCTCTACGGACTGCTCGCCGAGTACGAGAAGCCGAAACAGCTGCTGGCCGCGGCCAAGAAGGTCCGCGACGCCGGGTTCGAACAGTGGGACACCTACACTCCGTTTCCGGTTCACGGGATCGACCCGGCGATGGGTATCAAGCCAACCATCCTGCCCTGGCTCGTGCTGGGAGCCGGCCTCACCGGAGCCACGACGGCGCTGGTTCTGCAGTGGTGGACCAACGCCCACGACTACGCGTGGATCGTCTCTGGAAAGCCGTTCTGGAGTCTGCCCGCCAACATCCCGGTCACGTTTGAGCTGACCGTTCTGTTCAGCGCGATCACCACCCTGGTCGGCATGCTGATGCTCAACAAGCTGCCGCATCCGTCCAGCCCGTTGGACTTCAGCGAGCGCTTCGCTCGCGTCACCGACGATCGGTTCTTCGTTGTGATCGAAGCGCGCGACCCCAAGTTCGACGAAGGCGACACGAAGGCTCTGCTCGAGTCAACGGGCGCGGTAGCAGTCGAAGCGGTGCCGGAAGACACGAAGACCGAAGGCCGCATGCCGAGCGTGCTGGTCTATGCGATTGTCATTCTAACGTGCGCAGCGATCGTGCCCTTCGCGCTCAGCGCCTATGCACGCGAAGCGAAGAACCGCAGCCCACGGATTCACATCGTCCCCGACATGGACAACCAGCAGAAGTTCAAGTCCCAGCGCGAAAACGACTTCTTCGCCGACAACCGCGCAATGCGTGAACCCGTCGCAGGCACGGTTGCTCGGGGACTATTGCGGACAGACGAGCATCTGTACGAGGGCAAAGCAGGCGGTACTTGGGCCCGCACGTTCCCCCCCGCGATCAAAGCGGACGCGGCGACGATGCAGCGAGGCCGCACCGCCTTTGGTATCAACTGCGTGCCTTGTCACGGCCCGACTGGCCAGGGTAACGGCCTCGTCAACAAGCGCGCCACGGAACTCGCGGAAGGCACCTGGGTGCCCCCGACGAACGTGACGCAGCCCCACCTTGCGAAGCAGCCGGTTGGACAGCTCTACGGTTCGATCAAGAACGGCATCCGGAACATGCCCGGCTACGGCCATCAGATGTCCAGCGAGGACATCTGGGCGACCGTCATGTACCTGCGCGCGCTACAGCGCGGCCAAAACGCAACCCTCGAAGACGTTCCTGCGGCGCAGCGCGCCGGGATGAAATAGCGAAGGCCTGTTGACCGATGGCTACGAAGAAATCCAAGAAGAGCGACGATGCGCCGGATAGCGAGCGCCCCGTGAAGAAGTCTTCAGACAAGAAGAAGACCTCGGACTCCAAGAAATCGACCGGCGACAAGCCCACGAAGGCGGCCGGGGGCGGCGGCAAGAGCGGCCAGCCAAAAACACCCATTGTCGACGACGGCCCAGAGGAAGAACTCCGGCTTGGTCCGCTGGGCAACAAAGTCATGACCATCGCAGGCGGCATCGGCGTAGTCGGTACCGGCGCCGCCGTCGGCCTCGGCGCGATGGAAGGCCAGTGGGCGCACTTCTTCCACTCGTATTTGGTCGCGTTTTTCTGGGTACTGACCATCGGCCTAGGCGCGCTGTGGTTTGTCACGCTTCAGCACCTCACCCGCAGCGAGTGGAGCCCAGTCGTGCGGCGCATCGCCGAAGTGCTCGGCGCGAACATCCCGCTGCTGGCGGTGATGGCCTTGGTCGTCGTCGGTCCGCTCCTGATGGGTAACCATGACCTGTACAAGTGGGCAGACCCCGCCGAGGTCAAGCACAGCCTCCTGCTGCAAAAGAAGTCGCCCTACCTCAACACGACGTTCTTTGCGGCGCGCTTCGTCTTCTACTTCGGCGTCTGGTTCATCTTCTCGCGCTTGTTCTTAAAGCGCTCAGTCGAGCAAGATTCCACTGGAAAACCGGAGCTCACCAACAACCTATGGGCGGTAAGTGCCCCTGGCATGATCCTGTTCGCGCTGACGGTCACGTTCTGCTCCATCGACTTCGTGATGTCGCTGGCGCCGGAGTGGTTCAGCACGATGTTCGGAGTCTATGTATTCGCCGGCTGCGTCGTGAGCTTCTACAGCACCATGGGACTGATCGTCCTCTGGCTACAGAAAAACGGCCGCCTCTCGAAGAGCATCACGGTTCATCATCGTCACGACATCGGCAAGATGATGTTCGCGTTCGTCGTATTTTGGGCCTACATCGCCTTCAGCCAGTTCATGCTGATCTGGTACGCGGACATTCCCGAAGAAACCGTGTGGTTCAAGCCCCGCTTGGGAGAGTGGCTGCCGGTTTCCGCAGCGCTGTTGTTCCTGCACTTCGTCGTCCCGTTCCTCGGCCTGCTGTCAAAGCACGTGAAGCGCCACCGCTTCGGTCTCGGCTTCTGGGCGGTGTGGCTGCTGGTCATCCACTACGTCGACCTATACTGGCTGATCATGCCCAACTTCAGCCCGGGCAAGGTGCCGTTCAGCCTCATGGACATTTGCGCCTGGGTTGGCCTAGCCGGCTTGTTCCTGGCAAGCAGTGCCCGAACGGCGATGAATCTCAATCTTCGTCCGACCCGCGACCCGCGGCTGGACAAGTCTTTGGCATTCGAGAACATCTGATGGCGAGCGAAAAAGACAACGTCAATACTGGACTGGTTAGCTCCGTAACGGTGGCGGGCGCGATCGTGATGGTCGCGATTTGCGCCGGACTCACGGCACTCGTTCGCGCCGAGATCTCCAGCGCGCGCGATGAGGTGGGGGCCGACGCAGACCTGCAGACGAAGCGTGAGTACTTCAACCAGGAGACGGCCAAACTGGCCAAGCCCCCCAGCTGGGCAAACAAGGCCAAGGGCGTCGCCATCGTCCCGGTGGATCAGGCCATGCAGCTCGTGGTCCGTGACCTCAAAGCGAACCCCAATTCCGCCACCCCGGAGTCGGACGAGCCGAAAAAGGAGGCCGCCGATGCGGGCGCTGGCGACGGCGGCGCAGCTGACGGCGGCGACGCTGAAGCAGGCGCGACGGACGCTGGTGCGACCGATGGCCGCGCTGGCGAAACCGATAAAAAGCCTGAAGAGCCTAAGAAGGCACCGGCGCCCAAGCCGACGCCCAAAGCGCCCGCGCCCAAACCGGCGCCGCAGCCACCCACACCCCCCCCGAGTCCGACCCCAGCACCGGATGCACCTTAGGCCCCTTGTTCTCCGACTCGCCGCGCTGATGGCGACCTGTGCGTTGATCCTATCGACGGCGGGCACCGGTGCGGCCAAGCCCGCGAAGCTACCGGATCGTACCGAGCCCACGCCCAAGCGACTTCAGGGCATCGACGTCGAAGAGCACCTGAACACCAGCCTCCCGAAGCAGCTGGCGTTCAAAGACGAGCAAGGCAACGACGTCATGCTCGGCGACTACTTCAAGGGCGATGTTCCGGTGATTGTGACGCTGAACTACTCGGACTGCCCGATGCTGTGCAGCCTGCAGCTCAGCGGCCTGGTTAAGTCGCTCAAGGGCGTCGAGTGGACCGCGAGCAAAGAGTTCAGGATGGTCACCGTCAGCTTGGATCCCAACGAGCGTCCCAGCCGCGCGCTGGAAACCCAGACGCGCTACGTACGGGACTACCAGCGACCCGAAGCCAAACACGGCTGGCACTTCCTCACCGGCTCGGAGGCAAACATCAAGGCCGTCGCCAAGGCGATCGGCTTCAAATACGGCTACAACGAGGTGCGCAAGGAGTACGTCCACCCTGCGGCCTTCGTCATCGCCACTCCGGACGGTAAGATCGCTCGCTACCACTACGGTATTGAGTACGAGCCGAAGACTCTGCGCCTTTCACTGGTCGAAGCGTCCGAAGGCAAGATCGGCACAACCGTCGACCGACTGATCCTCTACTGCTTTCACTACGACGCGAGCGAAGGCAAGTACGCCCCTGTGGCCATGAACATCATGCGCCTCGGAGGAGGGCTCACCGCCCTGCTCCTTGGCGGCGCGCTGTCCATCTTTTGGATGCGTGAGCTGCGTAACAAGAAGAAGAAGGCTTCTCGCGACCCGGATTCACCATCGGATTCGCTGGAAGCTGACTCACCGCTGGGTCTCAATCCGACACAGCCAACGACGAGCGAAACATGATCCCCCACATCGCATCGCTGATATCCGCAAGTCTCACCCATTGGTTCGCCGAACCGGCGCCGGGGCAGCCTGCCTCGCCGCCGTCGGATTCATTCTGGCTGCCCGACAACGCGTCGACGTTCACCGACGACTACGACACGCTGTTCATGGGCATCATGTGGCTCTCGGTCATCGGTACCGCCGGCGTCGTCTGGGCGATGATCCAGTTCTGCCTCAAGTACCGAGCGAAGTCGCGCGAGGCTAACGAACCCGCGGAGAGTCAGCTCGACCACAGCAACGCGCTCGAGCTCGCCTGGTCGATTCCGCCGCTGTTGATCGTGCTGGTGCTATTCGTCGGCGGGTTCAAGGGCATGGTCGATCTGACGACGCCGCCTGCCGACGCCTACGAGATCCAGGTGACCGGTCAGAAATGGAAGTGGCTCTTCACGTACCCGAATGGCCACACGGACGACACCCTGCACGTGCCGAAAGACAAGCCGGTCAAAATGGTGATCAACTCGGTCGATGTAATTCACAGCCTGTACCTGCCTTCGTTCCGAACCAAGATGGACGCAGTGCCAGGGCGGTACACACAGCTGTGGTTCAAGGCCACCAAGGCCGGTACATCACCCATCTTCTGCGCTGAGTACTGCGGGACCGCGCACTCGGACATGATCACGACCGTCACGGTGCACGACGGCCAAGGCTTTGAAGCCTGGCTGGCGGAGGCCGAGAAGGAAATGGAGAACAAGCCTCCGGCG
>JAUIKB010000502.1 GCA_030430975.1 Polyangia bacterium | reverse complement strand
CACGCACGACCTAGGGGTCGTCGCCGAGGTCTGCGATCGAGTGGTCGTGATGTACGCCGCCCGCGTCGTCGAGCAAGGCACCGTTGGGCAGATCTTCCACGCGGCCCAGCACCCGTACACCCAAGCCCTGCTGCGCTCGATTCCGAAGCGCGGTCGGCGGCAGTCCGGGCTCCCGCTCGAGACGATCGACGGCGTCGTGCCGAGCCTCTCCGCGCTGCCGACTGGCTGCCGTTTCGCGGACCGCTGCGCCGAGGTGCAGCCGCGTTGTCGCGAAACCGAGCCCGAGCTGAAGGAGCTGAGCGATCGGCAGCAAGTACGCTGCTTACTGCGCTGATGGCCCGCCCGACCCGCGGCGCGACTGTCCGCGACAGCCTCTTCGGAAAATTGCGGTCCACCCAGAATCCGACGCCGAATTCCGCGACTTCCGTCCGGGTTGGGCTGACATCGTACAAGCGCGGGGCGACGGGTCCGGCTAGAGTGACGTTCACATGATCACTTACCCGCGCGGCACTTCCCTCGTCACTCTGTCTTGTCTGCTGCTAGCCGGCCTCGGCGTCGCCGCCTGCAGCGCGGGCGGCAGCGGCGGAAATCAAATCAGCGGCGGCCCCGGAGCCGGGCCGACCGGAGCTGGCGGGACAAGCCCGATCGGTGCGGGCGGCGCAGGAGCCGCAGCGACCGGCGGTACGATCAACCTCGGCGGCACCGGCGGTGGAACTCCACCTCCCGCCAGCTGCCCCACCCCGACCGACATGAACGCCGACGAGGATGGCGATGGGTTCTCGCCTGCCGCTGGCGACTGCCGCGACTGCGATCCGAACTCCAACCCTGGCGCCCAAGACTTGCCCGGCAACAACATCGACGAGGACTGTAGCGGCGCCCCGGACGACGAACCGACCGGCTGCGACGCCACCGCGCAACAAGACGGCAATGACCCGAATCAAGCCGCGCAGGCCATGGGCATTTGCCGCTTCTCGCAGAACGGCAGCTGGGGTCTGGTGAGTGCTAAGTACGTATTTCCGGATGGCAGCACGTCCTCGCAAGGACCGACATCACCGATACCCGGCCTGCCCCCGATCGGCTGTGGCGCCATCGGTGACCCCATCAACCCGATGCAACACGGAATCCTCGACGGATTTGGCCCGTCGGTACTGCCACGCGAAGGCAACAAGGTGCTCTCTCTGTCGTCCGGCGTCGCCCGAGCCGGCAAGAGCACTCCACCTCCGCCCAGCACCGGTACGTCACCCGATGACGCCGATATGTGCGTCAGCAGCAACACGCCCAACGGATTTCCAAAGGACTTTCCGTCGTGCCCCGGCGTATCGACCGCCGGCAACACCACCGCGAACGACGGCATTGCACTCGAGATCGAGGTCAAGGTGCCGACTAACGCCAAGTCCTGCGCGTTTGACGTCGACTTCTATACGTTCGAGTTCCCTGGCTTCATTTGCAGTCAGTACAACGACTACTTCGTAGCCCTCCTCGATTCACAGCACCCGTCGACGCCAGCTGACGCGAATGTCTCGTTTGACGCTATGGGCAACGCGATCAGCGTGAACGCTGGCTTCTTGGAGGTCTGCTCGCCTCAGACGGCCGGTGGCAAAAACTTCGCATGCTCGCTGGGCACCGGCGAACTGCAAGGGACCGGCTTCGAGAACAACGGTGCCACGAGCTGGCTACAGACGACGTTCAACGTCGTGCCCGGCGAGACGATTCGGCTTCGATTCGCCGTCTGGGACCTCGGCGACCACGTGCTGGATTCGACCGTGCTCCTCGACAACTTCCGGTGTGACACCGAGGGCGGAGAAGAGCCCCCGGTGACCACGCCCATTCCGAAGTAGCCTCTCCCTCCGCAACGCCGGAAAATTGGCGTTTGTGGCGCTTGTGGTAGTTTCCGCGCCATGTTGACGGCTGGTTTGAGAGGGTTGGGTCGCTGGGGAGCCGGGATCGGCACGCTCGGGCTGATCGCGCTGGGGACGCTCGACTGCGGGCCGAGCGACTCGCCCCCGCCACGGTCGGCGATCGCGCCGATCCCCGTCGACGATGACGACCCGATGAGCTCCGAGTGGCTGTACGTCACCGAGGGCGTCGCGGCTACCAAGGCCGCGGAGTGCGCTTCCGTGCTCAAGTGGATCCAGGGCGAAAAAGGCTGCGTCGGTGCATCCTGCGTGCATGGCGCGACCCTTGCCAAAGACTGGCTGACCACGTGCAAGAAATCAGCCGAGGAAAAGCGCAAGGCTGTCGAAGAACTCAACGTCGCGTTTGCCGCGCGCGCTGAGCGAGAACCCTCCGCGTGCGACGAAGAGGGCGAGTCCATCCGACGCGGATGTAAGAAGCAGGACGAATGCGTCGCGCGCGCCCGCAAATGGGCGACCAAGTGCGCCAGCACGCTCAAGTCACCGCTGAGTGTGAAGATGATCGAGGCGAACCTGTCACAGGCGACCAAGAAGCGTATCAAGCTGGACGTTCGTAACTGCGAGCAGCTGTGGACCGAGGTCGCTAAAAAGAGCCGCTGCGATCAGCAGTTCGATTGCCAGGACGCACTCCCCAGCGTTGCGGACTACAAGACGCGGTGCATTGCCGAGGGTCAGTTCGTCACCATCGCCCAGGCCGTGACGGAGTTCGAGATTCGACTCGGCGCTGGCGAAACGCCTAAGCCGATCGCAATCGATGACACCTCCGTTCTCGATCCCAAGAAGTTCCCACTGTCGGTGCCGGACGGCACCGGCGTGTTCCTTCGGGTGTGCGGCGATCGACCGAACAACCTGCTCGGCTATCTCAAGTCTCGGGCGTCGTGCGAAGACAGCGTGCTGTACGCAAAGCGCATCAAGGGCGCCAAAGGGCACGTACTCGCTACGTCCACCATCAAGCACGCAGGCGATGAGCTGTTTCGACAGCGCTTCCCCGCCCTCGACGTGATCGGCGAGGGCCCAGCGCGCGCCGCCGGACACCTGACCGCCCAGATCGCGCTGCTGCGCAAAGCCGCCAGCCGCGTGGATTCGGATCCCGCTGCGGCTTTCGCGGAGGCTGGCGCCGCCCTGGCCGGTCTTAATCACCGGCTCGGCAAGGCCGAAACGCGCAAGGCGCTGTCGGCGATGGATCAAACCGTCTTGCCGATCTTCGCTCGGCTGGCCCGCGACAAGTCAAAGCTCGTGACGCGGAAAACGAAGAAGCGTGACCTCCGCGCGCTGGCCAGCCGCGCCGAGCAGCTGCCGTTCGCGGACCTGACCACAAACGGTCAGCCGCGCATCGGCGCCGACAGCTGTCCCGGCGTGATGGTGTTCGTCGATCAGCTCAAGCCGGCACTTCCGCGCTCCGTGGCGATGTATGTCGGCGAGCTCGCCGGACTGCTCAAGAAGGCGCGCCGCTATGATCTAAGGGACGCCGACGACCGAGCGTACGCCGCAGCCCAGCAGAAAGCGTTCAAACAGTGCGCCGACGAATCCAAGCGACTCGAACTGGAGCGCCAGGGCGCGCTTGGCTGCGTCTTCGCATCCTGTGATCCGCCGCTAGCCCAGGTCGTACCCATCATCGATAAATCTCGGACGCAGGCTCAAGCGTATTACGCCGCCGGTGCGTTCAACGCAGCGTCACGCGGCTACTCGTACACCGGCTTCTCCAGCGCGATGAAGCGCTGGCAGTGCAAGTGGGTGAAGTAGGCTGTTTGCTCGTCTTTTACAACGCAAGCGCTGCGTCGTCTCGCCCGCGCTGCGCGCGGGATCTAACTTTGCTTCGGGTTGGCTCTTCACGCATCTAACTTGACGAGCTGTTAGCCGGTTGCTCTAGGCCGTTGCAACGTGACAAGCCACACGGTGGCCGGTTTTGAGTTCTACCAGCCTCGGGCGCTCCGTTTTACAGCGGTCGATCGCCTGCGGGCAGCGTGTGTGAAACGCGCACCCGGAAGGGAGTTCGATCGGCGACGGGACGTCGCCTTCAAGCACGTCGTGTGGCTGACGGTCGTCGGGATCGTCGATCGGGATCGCTCCGAGCAGCGCCTGGCTGTACGGATGGCGCACGTCGTCGTCCAGGTCGACGACCGGTAGCTCTTCCACGATGCGGCCGAGATACATGATCGCGACCCGGTCGCAGAAGTGCTGCACCACCTTCAGATCGTGGGAGATGAACAGATACGTCAGGGACAGGCGGTGCTTCAGCTCCTCGAGCAGATTCAGCAGCTGCGCCTGGATCGACACGTCGAGAGCCGACACTGGCTCATCGGCGAGGATAAACCTGGGCTCTACTGAGAGCGCTCGGGCGATGCCAACGCGCTGCCGCTGACCGCCCGAGAACTCATGCGGGTATTTGTCGCGGACCTCTGGGCGAAGCCCCACCATATCCAGCAGCTCGCTGATCCGATCGGGCGCCCCCGCTCGATCCGTAATGCCGTGGAACAGCAGCGCCTCTCCGAGCATCTGAGCGACCGTCATGCGCGGATTGAGCGACGCATACGGGTCTTGAAACACCACTTGCATCCGCCGTTTGAGGGGGCGTAGCTGCCGATACGACAGGTTAGTGATGTCCCGGTCCTCGAAGCGAATCGTTCCGGAGGTCGGCTCGAGCAGCCGCACCAAGACTTTGCCCAAGGTCGATTTCCCGCAGCCGGACTCGCCGACCAACCCGAACGCCTCGCCCTCTTCGACGCTAAGCGTCACGCCGTTGACCGCGTGAACCCGCTCGATCTCTCGGCCAAACACGCCGCCCGTGATCGGGAAGTGCTTAACGACGTCGGTTGCCTGCAGGAGCGCCACGCCCAGCCAGAGTACAACAGAACGGCGCGCCGCCATGCGCCGGGCGCAATTGATCGGGGCATCTCGGGAACGAATTGAGTACCATCCGCGCCATGGATATTCGTGACTCCGTCTTAGATACGGTCGGCCGAACCCCGCTGGTGCGCTTATCCCGCATCGGGCGCGACTTGCCCTGCGAGATCCTGGGTAAGCTCGAATTCATGAACCCCGGCGGCTCGGTCAAAGACCGGATCGGCGTTCGGATGCTGCTCGAGGCCGAGAAGGCAGGCCGCATCAAGCCGGGCGACACGCTGATCGAGCCAACGTCGGGCAACACGGGTATCGGTCTGGCGATGGCGGCGGCTGTGCGCGGCTACCGGATGATCATCACCATGCCGGAGAAAATGAGTCGCGA
>JAUIKB010000501.1 GCA_030430975.1 Polyangia bacterium | reverse complement strand
CCAGACAGAGCCCCAACGGCCACGCCCTGCCGTTCCGGTCCCCGAGGCGCCTGCGTTCAGCTCTTCGGGCGACGCGGCGGCGAGCAGCTCGGCGCCTCAACCAGCGCCCGTTGTATCGGCGGCTCCCTCCGCCGCCGCTGCGCCACCGTCGACCGCCGCTCGCGCGCCGGCACCAAAACGCGCACCAGTGCCCAAACCAAAGAAGCCGAAAGACGACTGCTCTCAGCCGTACACCATCGACAAGGACGGCGTACGGATTCCAAAGCGGCACTGCTTCCAGTAGCTAGGACGAGTACTTGCCACGCGTGAACCGATCGTATTGGTTGCTCAAGTCAGAACCCGAGGCGTACTCGTATGACGATCTGGTTCGAGATCGCCGCACGCCCTGGGATGGCGTTCGGAACTTTGAGGCGCGGAACAATCTCAGGAAAGCCGCCAGGGGCGACCTAGCGCTCTTTTATCACTCAGGTAAAGCTCGAGCTGTTGTCGGCGTCGCCAAAGTAGTAGCGTCTGCCTACCAGGACCCTACTTCGGACGATGAGCGCTGGGTGTGCGTGGATGTCGAGCCGGTGACGCCGCTGGTCGAACCCGTTTCGCTCGCTCGGATCAAGGATGACGAGGGCCTGATGGGGTTTGCGCTCGTGCGCCGCGCGCGGTTGAGTGTCGCACCCGCAACAGCGGCAGAGTTTAAGCGCGTTCTGAAGCTTGGTAAGACCCAGCTTCCCTAGCGGTGCGCAGAAGGTAGCCGTGCAGAGGCGCCCGCTTCGCACCCGAGCCGATTCGCGTTAGGAGGTGCGGACGAGCCGTCTGGTCAAGGAGGTAGCGGTGCCGAGGAAGCTGTTTTTAGTCGCGACGACGATCCTGATTTCGCTATTGATGAGCACGAGCGCGCACGCCGAAGAAAGCGAGGGCGGCCCGGCGTGTTCGACTCCGCGCAAAGCCGTCGCATCGGTGTTCCAGCCCGAGGTTCATCAGCGCACGAAATGCCTTGAATCCGGAACCTTCAGCAGCATCGAGCTGGTCGATCGGATCGGTGCGCTGTTTACGGGAAAGCTTCGGCTCAAACCCGCGACGATCTCAGACTCGCCGGACTTCAAGGACAGCCGCGGCCGCCAACGTCTGGTTGTTCATCCGAAGTTTCCAGAAATCGCTGTAGAAAAGATCGGCAAGAAGTGGGTCTGGACGGAAGACGCTCTCGACGCCGTTGAGCGCCGCTACGTTCAGTCGACGGCGCCCGCGATCGAGCGCTATGCGCCCAAGTGGACACAGGTTTCTTTAGGGTCTCATAAGCTGTACCAGCTCCTCGCGCTGCTGCTGGCGTTCATCGTAGGCATCGTCGCGCGCCAGGCGCTGCGAGCACTGGCGGAAAACCGCATCCGTCCGCTGATCGAACGTACCGGGCAAGCATGGGCGAGCAAGATGGTGTTTGTTGTCGCGTCACCAGGCGCGACGTTAGTGATGGCGGCGGTGTTGCGCTTTGTGTACCCGCGCCTCGGCCTTCCCGCCGCTACCGCGGCCTGGCTCGGCCTATTGGTGCGCGTCCTGATTATCCTTTCGGTCGTCTGGGCGGCATACCGCTTCGTGGACGTCGTAAGCGGCCGCATGGAGCACAAAGCCGCTGCCACCGACACCAAACTAGACGACCAGCTCGTCCCGCTGGTTCGACGCTCTCTCAAAGTACTGATCGCCATGTCTGGGCTTCTGGTGATCCTCCAGAACATCGGCGTCAATGTCGGGGCGCTCGTCGCGACTCTGGGTGTCGGCGGCATTGCGATCGCCCTGGCGGCCAAAGACACGGTCGCGAACATCTTTGGCAGCGTAATGATCTTCGTTGATCGCCCGTTTCAGATCGGGGACTGGGTTAACGTCGGCGGCGTCGAAGGCGTGGTTGAGGAGGTCGGGTTCCGCTCGACTCGGATTCGGACGTTCTACGACTCCGTCGTTACCGTTCCCAACGCGAAGTTCATCGAGGCCAACATTGACAACTACGGTCGCCGTTCATATCGGCGCTGTAAGTTCACTTTGAACCTCACTTATGATGCGACGCCGGAACAAATGCAGGCGTTCGTGGAGGGGATTCGAGCGATCATTCAAGCGAACAGCGCGACGCGAAAAGATGCCTATGAGGTCCATATGTCCGGGTTCGGTGCCGCGTCGCTAGACGTTTTTGTCTACTTTTTTTTCAAGGTGGATTCATGGTCGGAGGAACTCAAGCAGCGGCATAACGTATTGCTTGAGATCATGCGGCTGGCACATGACCTAGGCGTCGAGTTCGCTTTCCCGACTCAGACGCTCCATCTCGCGAGCGTAGCCAAAGCTTCGGAAGTCCAACGACCAGAACCGCGTGACGACGTGGATGATTTGTCCAACGTCGTGATGGCGTTTGCTTCCGATGGAGCGCGCGCACGACCCGATGGGCCGAAGATCACGAGTGGCTTTCTACCCGGGACCGATCGCGCCGGCGGCGATGGCTGACGGGAACGGGCGGCGACTCCGGTTACGTCTCGTCGGTCGACGTTTCCGCTCGAAGCTCGCTAAGCTCGATAAGGGTGGTCAGCGCCTCGATCTCACGCTTGGCGCGTAGCTCAGCTTGGCGGAGCGTCTTGAGTTCGACTTCGAGTTTGCGCTGCTCGCTCTCGACGCGTCGGAGTTCAGTCTTGAGCCGATCGCGCTCGGTAGTCATCGCGTCTAGCGGAATTCCAACTTGCTCAGCCATCGGCGACGGTCGTAGCAGGAGCCTCGCACGGTGTCATCTGCGCACCGGCGCCGCACCCGCCTGACTTCATCGAATCAATGCCGAACGGTGTCCCCCCGGGGTTCTACGGATGAAGCCGCCGAGAACTAGGCATAAATGCCCGTTTGGGTGGGCGCGCATCCTGGCGTTGTTGCAAGCGAAACCATGTTGAGCGGTCAGCCGAAAGCGTCACCTGGTGCCGAACGGTTCGCCTAACTCAATACGGATTGTTTCTTTGTTTCGATCGATATTCGGGCAAATCAAAAGATATAATCAATAAGGATTAATTGCCACCATCCGACACCAGTATGCGCGCAAGCCGCTCCAAATAAGCTGTTGCTGGATATCAAAGAATTGATTGGGTGATTTGAATTGCAGCAGTGAGCGGAAGCTGCGCACAACCTGTGGATAACAAAAGTGCGCTTGGTGCGTCTTTTTCTGTTGCATTGAGATGGCCCGGGGAGGCATAAAGGGATTCGAAAGTTCGCGGCACATCTGTTGGCGGGATGACTCGTTAGCAGAAGCCGTTAGGGGTGCTGCGGCGCTGGTCGGTTCGGGTTTCCTGGACTGCTGGTGTCGAGCCCGAAGGGTAGGCGTCAGTCGTATGACGTCCGCTCGGCGCGGTAACAAAGGCATGCTCGAAGGGAACGCTGGCTTGTTCAGCGTCCTGGTGAGCGACTTGGAGTCGAAAGGTTCCCGGTTTCCTGGCGGTGAAACCGCTCCGGTTGGATCAGACGCATTCGCTTTCGCGAGAGGGTGCTGAAGAGAGAACCTTGGCCTGCTAGGTCGACTTCAACGGGCTTTGCCGTTGGCCGAAACCAAGCGGGTGACCATGGAGCGGAGATGACACTTGGAAACGGCTTCTTTACCGCTGTGTAAAAGCTGTTGACTCGGGTCATCAACCGCTGCGGTGACTTGTCACCGTAGCGTCCGCAATCGACGCCCCAATCTGGCTTGCTGGCGAGGGAGCGTCGGCAGGATCGCTTCTGAGCGATGCTGTGCGGATAACGAACCCACCTTTGTGCTCGAGTTCTCTGACAACTGCATTTTAGTCTTTCCGACATCGCGCGGGCCCAACAGATCAGGTTGAAACGCCTGGGCTGACAAGTCCTAGCAGTGGAGCTTCGGTTCTGCTGTGAACTCACGGTGAAAGGCGCGCCACTATCCGAATCCAATTCGGATGGGGGTGCGGCGAAGCGTTTCGAGGAGGAACGTTCAGAATGACTAGAGACTTCTTGGTTCCTAGAAGTCTTGGAGTTCACGCTCCGGGATGACGACGGGACTTGGTGCTTGGCCTGCGAAGCACTTCGTGAAATCGGGTAGCCGGTTTGCGGGTGTGGACAAGCTGAGGATGACGAGAAGTCAGACGGAACTGAGGCAGGACCGTTCGACGACCCAATACGTCGGCGAACGATTGTGCCATCAGCCTGAAGCGGACGGCTTGCCGTGAAGAAGAGTCGTTCCTGACGGTTCAAAGGGATTCCCCATTGAATCGGAAGAGTGTCGGAGCATGATTCGGGTGCTCGTCTTTGAAATGTAGATTGCAAACGTCGGCCAGACGTATCTTTGTCGGGTGGTGAGTCAGCTTCGGTTGGCCCGCTCGGATAGCGAAGCGCAAGGCCCGGGGCGCCTACGACAGGCACTTCGAGTTGAGTGTTAGCGAACGGGTACGCGAAGTTGGTAGCGGAGTTTTTGAACAATGCGACCAACGTCGACCCAGTAGGAGACTGCTGGGCACACGGTACGGCGTTAGATGTTTTGGAAAACCAGCAGGCTGCTCTAACCGGTTGCTTGTGTCGGTTCTCCTGGTCGTTCGGGTGAAGGGCTCAGTTGGCGTTTACGTCGGCGGTGCCTCAGCTGCAGCACGAGTGAAGCGCGTGCTCTGGTGCCCAGGCGGCGACAGAAAACATCAGAGGTCGGAGTATGATTGGGAAAGGCTCTTCCAGCCGCGAGGCGCGGAGGGTCGGTCACCGGTGTCGGGTTTCCCGGCGATGGGTGCACCAATCTGCTTCCGCTGAAGCCTCCGGAGGTAATCTCCTCCGTAGTCCTTCAGGGGTCTGGACAGCGCGAACTGCGCGGGCCCCCAGATCGAAATCTACATAAGGTGAAGATGTCCTTTGCTGGCTTAGCGAGCTGGCAGACGGAGGTCGGTGTGAGCGCTTAGACGTCGGGATGTAATGTCCACCACCGGCAAGCGAAACTTTCCGTAAGGCGACTCGGGTAACCGAGTCGCCTTTCGTTTGTGCGCTCAGCACGGGCGCTGTCTTGTCGGTGCAAGTCCGATCGAAAGGAGGTCATCTCGATCGAAGCGAACCGCAACTGCGGAAGGGCGACCGACCGTGGGGAGGAAGCGGGGAGCGAAACCGCGGGCCGATGTACAAGAATCGGATTCGAGGCGGCGACGAGC
>JAUIKB010000500.1 GCA_030430975.1 Polyangia bacterium | reverse complement strand
CAACCTGGAAACCGACGGCACCCTGGATCCGGAAGAGGCGATCCGTCGCAGCGCGACCATCCTGCAAGAGCAGCTGGCAGCGTTCGTCGACCTGTTGGCAGAGTCCGATGAGCGCGCGCTCGACGAACTTGAACGCTTGGTTCGTGCGCGGCGAAAGGACGGCGCGTGAGCACCACGTTGATGGTCCTGTGCGCCGCTACCGCTGCGTTGATCGCGATCGCGACGTCGAGCGTCGTCGCCGTCTCGCTACCGTTGCTCGACCGGATCGGCGAACGACTCCGCCCGCGTGACCGTGCGCGCATGTGGCTTGGCGTGGGAGCACTGCCGCTGGCGCTAGGCACGTTGGTTGTCACAGCGACTTTGCTTCCGGCCTGGAGTTTCGGCGCCGACCACTGCCTAAGTCACGACCTGTATCATCATGCGGCCAGTCACGTGCACGTGTGCCCGCACCACGGAAATTATGCGGGTGGGCCAGTGATGGTCGGCTTGGCGCTGCTGGTGGGCTTGAGCGGGCTGGTAGGGTTTGTAGCATTCGTTCGGTCAGCATCGCTGAGTCGCCGCACGGCGCGCGATCTTCAGGCAGCATCGACGCTGAACGGTGACCTCCATGTGTTTTCATCGCCGGAACCTCAGGCGTTCGTGCTCGGCATGCTTCGACCGACGATACATGTTTCGGACGCTTTGCTCGCGCTCGGCGACCGCCTGGTAGCGCCCGTGCTGGCCCACGAGCGCGCCCACGCAAGAGCCCGCGACCCGCTTTGGCGCGCGGTCATGCCGTTGGTGAGCGCTTTGCATCTGCCATTCGTCCGAACAGGCGTCGCTCGCCGCTTGGCAACCGCGCAAGAAATGACAGCCGACGCCGTGGCGGCGCAGCATTTGGGCGACCGCGTGCGTGTCGCTGAGTCTCTGATCGCCTTGGCTCGCCAGCGCATGCACGCCAGCACCGGACTGGCATTTACCCACGGAGATATCAATGCCCGCGTTCGGGAACTCGTGGAGCCGCGCCCTGCTCAGTCGTGGGTACTGGCCGTGCTGAGCACGGTGCCCTCCGCCGTCTTCGCCACCGTGCTGGTTGCCCCTGAACGCGTCCACCACGCCGTCGAGTCGGTGCTCGGCAAGTTGATCTAATACCTTGCTCTTTGGCGCGATGAACCCGGTACGTGGAAGAAACACTAAAATTCCGATTGACCATCGGATTTTACGCCTATCGCCGTACGGCCTTGGCAAGAGCCGACCAGCCGCCAGCCTAGCGCTCGACGCTCAGGATTCCACGAACAACCTCATAGCCGGAATTCCGATCAGCGGCTTTGACCGCAATCTTCAATCAACGGAAAGTCCTTGATGCCGGGGTCCCCATCTCGAGTCCTCCTCACCGGCGTTGGCGGGTGCCTGATGCTTCTATTGGGCTGTGGCAGACCTGCGGGCTCAGTTGGCTCCACGTTCCCGGAACAGGCGCACGGACATAGCAGCCGTTCGAAGCCTGATGTCGTGGACCCCGCGACGACTGGCAGTGTCACGCTAGCGGAGCTTCTGGTGTATGCGCACGCGAACTCCCCAACCTTGGCAGTCGCCCAACAGCGCATTAACCTCGGCGACGCCGAAGTCGCGGGTGCGGATGCACCCCTCTACAACCCAAACATCGGCGTCACGGTTGGAGGACGGACCACGGCCGGTGTCTCGCGGTTTGAGTTTGGCGTGCAAGTCCAGCAGCGAATTCAGATAGCGGGGGAACGCAGCGCACGAGTTGATGCCGCCGAGCGGTCTAAAGTCGCACTCCACGCGGCTGCCGACGTAGCAGCTTGGGAAGTGCACGTCCTCGTGCACGCGCTGTACTACAGGATTCTCGTACGCCGTAGGCAGGTGCAACTTGCACGGAGGTTGGACAAGTTTGGCAGGGGCGTCAGCGCCATCATGGCGAAACGGGTTCGATCGGGGGAAGAATCGCCGCTGCAGATGATCGTTGCGAAGGCCGAGCGAGCCCGAGCAAGACGGCGTCTCATTGCCGCCAAACAGGCGGTTCAGGTGTCAGTGCTCGATCTAGCCGCCAATGTCGGATGGCCAGCCTCAATTCCACTCCGTATCGAGGGCAAACTCGGACCGCGCGGCGAAGTCCCCGCCACCGCTAGCTTGACTAGGGCCGCCCTGAGAAAACACCCGTCCAAACGGTGGCTCCAAATGGAGATACGTGCGGCTGAAGCTCGCGTAGAGCGAGAGGAACGCGTCGGCTCGCCAGAGCCGACTGTGGGCTTGCGCTATGGCCGAGAAGCAGAAGCCGACTCGATCGCTCACGTGTGGACCGGAACCCTGCAAGTTCCCATTCCGATATGGCAAAAAAATCAACGGGGCCGAGCGCTCGCTCGCGCTCAGCTCGGCGTCGCGCGGGCAAAGCACAGAGCGTTCGCTCGCACAGTTGGACTCCGCATAGCCTCGGCAGCTGCACGGGTGCGCGCCGCTGAAAGCCGCACTCGGCTGTTCGGCGGGGAGCTTCTGCCTGCGCTTGACAAGAACCTCGCAAAACTCAAACGCGCGTTCGACTTGGGAGAGATAGGCGTGCTGGAAGTCGCGCAAATTCAGGAACGCATTCTGGTGACCCAGGCCGCCGCGCTCGAAGCGCTCGACGACTACTACTCGGCCGTTGCAGCACTAGAAGCTCTGTCCGGAGTCGATATTCTCGCGCGAGCGGGGAAGCGACAGTGAGCGACGTCGAGTCGCTTCATCAACAATCGTCCGTGCGCTCCACCCGGTTGCGCAACGCACTGGCAGCGCTTGTGCTCGTGGGGGTAACCGCCACCACGACCCTCTGGATCGAACGCACGCTTCACGAGCCGGAAGGCACAGGGCGTCACGATGATGGGCATGCCACGGCAACGACCGATGGCCACGACAGTGATAAGCACGGGGACGCTGACAAGCATGGCGACAGTGACAACCATGGCGACAGCGTCGAACTCACCGACGGGCAGCTAGAAGAAGCGAACGTCGCGCTCGCGACCGCCGCCAAAGGCAAGGTCGTTGAGACGGTGTCGCTGCCAGGCGAGATCGCACTCAACGGTGAGTTCGTCGCGCACGTCGGACCCCGAGTTGGAGGCACGGTCCGCACGATCAAGAAGAGGTTAGGAGACCAGGTAAAAAAGGGTGACGTGCTAGCCGTCATCGATAGCGTGGATGTCGCGGAGATGCAGGGAGCGATTCGCAGCGCCCGTGAGCGCCTCACGCTCGCCAAGACGCAGTTCGACCGGCAGAAAAAACTCTACAAGGAAAAGATTTCGAGCCAGAAGGCGTACCTCGCCGCAAAGCTAGGGTACGCGGAGGCAAGAGTCGAGTATCGGAGCGCGCAGCGAGCATTGCGCGCGAAAACGGGCGGCACGGGCGCGTCTGGTGGCTACTCGCTGGTGGCGCCACTCGGCGGGACCATCGTCGCGTGGCATTTAGGAGTAGGAGAAGTTCTAGGCGAAGATGTACGTGCGTTTACGATCGCAGACCTCGGCTCCGTTTGGGTCAACATCACAGTCTACGCCGGCGACCTACCCCGAGTGCGGATCGGTCAGCGCACCTTAGTTCGAGCCGAAGGCATTTCCGAGCCGATCGAAGGGCGCATCAGCTACTTGAGTCAAACCGTCGGCGAGATCACCCGTTCGGCGACTGCGCGCGTGGTGCTGAGCAATCCAGGCGAAGCGTGGCGACCCGGTCTTTTCATCACGGCAGAGGTCGAGGTCGACGAAGTGGACGCGAAACTTGTCGTCCACGACGAGGCAGTACAACGCTTGGAGGGCAAGCACGTTGTCTTTGTCCGCGAGGGAAAGAAGCTGGAGGCACGAGCCGTTGTGCTAGGGCGTCACGGACATGCCGGTAAACGCCGAGTCGTAGAGGTCACCGCTGGGCTTAGGCCGGGCGAGCGCTACGTTGTAAAGAACAGCTTCCTGGTCAAAGCCGAATTGGGCAAAGGGTCGGCGGGTCACGAACATTGATGGCGCTACTCAACAGAGTGCTCGCCTTTTCGGTGCAGCATCGCTGGCTAGTCGTCGTCGTGGCCCTCGCAGCCGCGGTGATCGGCGGGTACAACTTCACGAGACTTCCGATCGATGCAGTTCCGGACATCACCAACGTGCAAGTCCAGATCAACACCACCGTCAAGGCGCTTCCACCGGAAGAAGTCGAACGGCAGGTCACGTTCCCGATTGAGTGGTCCATGGGTGGAATTCCAAACGTTCAGCGCGTGAGGTCGATCTCTCGGTACGGGCTGTCACAGGTCACGCTCATCTTTAAGGACGGCACAGATATTTACTGGGCTCGCCAATTGGTTTCTGAACGCCTGACCGCGGCCAACGAGAGTTTGCCCGCCGACGTCGGTGAACCTCAAATGGGCCCGATCGCGACAGGGCTGGGCGAGATCTTCATGTGGACACTTGAGGCCGACCCTGACGCGACCCGACCCGACGGCAAACGCTATACGCTCACCGATTTGCGCACTCTCCAAGACTGGGTGGTGAGGCCGCAGCTTCGCACGGTGCCCGGTGTCAACGAGGTGAACTCGATTGGTGGATACAAGAAGCTGTACCAAGTCGCACCAGATCCCTTCAAGCTGGTCGGTTACGGGCTCGGGTTCCGGGACATCGCTCAGGCTCTTGTGCAAAACAATGCCAATGCTGGTGGCGGATACATCGAACCAAAGGGCGAACAACTACTTGTTCGGGCCAAAGGCCTTATCGCAAACGAACAGGACATCGAAATTGTCATCGTGGGCTATTCCGATGGCACGGCTATTCGCGTTGGCGATGTTGCTGAGGTAGGCGAAGGGCAAGAACTGCGGACGGGTGCCGCGACCGAAAACGGCCGAGAGGTAGTTATCGGAACGACGATCATGCTGATAGGCGAAAACAGTCGCGTCGTATCGGCGCGAGTAGCGAACCGAATGAAAGCGGTCAACAAGTCTCTGCCGAAGGGCGTCGTTGCTAAAACGGTTTATGACCGCACATACCTCGTCGACGCAACCGTCAAAACGGTTACGAAGAATCTGCTTGAAGGTGCCGCGCTAGTGGTGCTGGTGCTGCTATTACTTCTGGGTAATATTCGCGCTGCACTGATCGCTGCATCGGTCATACCGATCGCCATGCTGATCGCCGTCAGCGGCATGGTCGGGATCGCGGT
>JAUIKB010000499.1 GCA_030430975.1 Polyangia bacterium | reverse complement strand
CCATCAGTCCGAGCACGCTGTCGGGTCGTTTCAGGGTTCGGCGGACGTCGTCGGGCGCGCCGAACCAGCAATCGAAGGCAACGGCGTGGGCGCCCTCATGCAGCGTGTAGTTGGGCGTTGGTCGGTTCGCGTTGATGTCACTAAGACGAAAGAACCCCGGCCTGTGCTGCTCCAGGCTTCGCAGAGCGCCGACATTGTCGCGGAAGGGGATCTCGCGCCTGGCGTAAATGTCGGTGAGCCCGAGCAGCGGAAACGCGAAATAGTCGCCGTGCGGGCGTAGGGTGAATCGGAAGCCCGCGCTTTCGGCGGCCGCCCGAATTCGACGGGTGATAGGGTTGTGTCGCAGCAGGAATCCGTCGCCGAGGCTGCGGCTCAGCGCCCAGCGCTGCCGCTGATACCGGTCATGCTGCCGCAGCAGCTGCTTAACGGTCACGCTTCGCGCGTGGGACATCTGTCAAAGTGAGCGGGATTTGTCGGGGCGGGCAGATTCGAACTGCCGACCTCACGGACCCGAACCGTGCGCGCTACCAAACTGCGCTACGCCCCGTACCTCAAGTGAAGAGGTTGAGTAAGGGCGCCGAGTCTGTTCGCTGAGTGCGAACGTGTCAAGGCGCCTTTGCCCTGTTGTTATGCGGACTTCTGTTTCTTGAGCTCTTCGACGAGCGCTGGGACGGCTTCGAATAGATCGGCCACCAGCCCGTAGTCGGAGATCTGGAAGATCGGCGCGTCGGGGTCCTTGTTTATGGCGACGATCGTCTTCGAGCCCTTCATGCCGGCGATGTGCTGAATCGCACCCGAAATCCCGATCGCGAAGTAGAGCTTTGGCGCGACGATCTTGCCGGTCTGGCCCACCTGGTAGTCGCCGGGTGCATACCCAGCGTCGCAGGCTGCTCGGCTTGCTCCGATCGCGGCACCCAGTTCATCGGCCAGCGGCTCCATGATGTCGAAGAACTTTTCCTTGATCGCGCGACCACCGGAAACGATCACGTCGGCGTCGGTGAGTTCAGGCCGTTCACTCTTAACCGAGTCGAGGCTGACGAACTCGACGCGCTCGGCCGCAGCGCCAGGCGCTGCTTTGGCGACGTCCTCGACCGGCGACGAGCCGCCCTCGGGAGCGGCAGGATCGAATTCGCTCTGCCGAGCAGTCGCGACCTGAATCGGCGTCGACAGCTGGCAATAGCCGAACGCGTTGCCAGCGAACATCGGGCGCTTGTACGTGATCTTCCCGCCGTCGGCGGAGACATCGGCACAGTCGCCCGCGTACGCGGCGTCCAGTTTAGCGGCCACGCGCGGCAGCAGATCCTTGCCCGTTGTGGTGGCCGTCATCGCTACCAACCCGTGCGCCTTGCCCACCTCGGCGACCGTCGGAGCGTAGTGCTCGGCGGTGTAGTTGGCCAAGCTGGCGTCCTCACACACGAGCACCTTGCGCGCCCCGAAGCCAGTCAGCTCACCGGCCGCGGCCTTAGCCCCCGGACCTCCGACCAGCAAGATGTCGAACGCGCCGCCCAGAGCGGGAAGCGCTTGTTTCACCATGGTTATGGCGTGAAAGGTGCTCTTCTTGAGCTTACCGTCGGCGAACTCTGCAACAACTAGTGCGTCTGCCATTGGAAATCCTCCGCGCTAAAGCGCCTTAGCCTCGTTGGCCAGCTTGTCGACCAGCTCGGTGACATCAGCCACCTTGATGCCGGCCTTGCGCTCCGGCGGGGGTTCGAACTTCAGGTAGGTCGTTGCGAGCTCCGCGCCGCCCGTCAGGTCGCTGAGCGCCTTGACGTCGAGCGGCTTCTTCTTGGCCTTCATGATGGCCGGAAGTGCCGCGAAGCGAACGCCTTCGTTGTATTTGAACGAGCGGTCCGTCTTGGTCGAGTAGACACTCTCGGACGCTACGATGCGCAGGTCGACCGTGACGAGCGCCGGGTACTTTACCCGAAGGGTAAGAACGCCACCGTCGACTTCGCGGCCGACGAGGAGCGCGCCGTCCTCTTCTTGAATTGTCGCGGCGAACGTCGCCATCGGGTAGTCCAAGTGTTCGGCTAGCATCTGGCCCACGGAGTTGTTGTCGCCGTCGACGGCCTGCTTTCCGAGCAGCACGACGTCCGGCTTCTCCTCCTCGACCACCTTGGCGAGCGCTTTCGAGACCAGTCGACCATCGAGTTCGGCGTCATCGGTTTCGACACGAATCGCGCGGTCGGCTCCCGTCGCCAGTGCCGAGCGCAAGGTGGTTTCCGTGTCCTTCGGTCCAAGCGTGACGACGATGACCTCGCCCTCGCGCTTCTTCGGCGACTTGCCGTTTTCCGTTAGTCGCAGCGCCGTTTCGAGGGCGTACTCGTCGAACGGATTCATCTTCCATTCGAGGCCAGCGGTGTCGATCTTGTCGCCTGAGGGCGGGATCTTCACCTTGTTCGCGTTGTCCGGGTCAGCAACCCGCTTAATCGCAACGAGGATCTTCACAACCGGGTCCTCCGTGGTTGGGTTTGAGCGTCGGGTTCGGGACCATTCCGAATCCCTCGATCAAACATGGGGAGCGACGGGTTGGTAATGCTTTGGAAGCGGCGCGTCAATGCTGCTGCGGCGGACTGTCGCGGGCCAGGTCATGACTCAAGTGGCCTGGGCGGGTCGCGCTAGTTCACGGGGATTTCGGTTCCGAACGACTCCACTTTGGCAACATCGTCGGCCGACAGCGTCTTACCGAGCACGGTACCTTGGGTGGGGGCTTCGCCAGCGCCGTTGATCTGTACTTTGTCGACCTTGAGGCTTCCGGAGAGCTGCAGCTGGTCGGGATTTGTCTCGTCCGGCTTGAAGAGCCCGGTGATGACGGTATTCACCGCGACGATGTTGATTTGTCCGGCGCCGATGTTGATATCGATATCGAACGCGGGGGTGCCGAACTCGATGCCCGCGGCGGTGTCCTTGGCAAATCCAGTGGTCGTGAACTTGAAGCCCGGCGTGTCGGGTTGGGGGAGCCGGTCGAGGAACTCATCTAGGCTACCGAGGTTCTCCGAAGGCCGGACGCAGCGTGCGTTGGGAAATAACGCGCAGATGCTCTCGACACCTTCACAGCTCGGGCAACCATCGCGGCTGTTCAGTGCCTCCGTGCGCGCGGCGTTGGTGAAGGTCCCGGTCCAGTCACCCGTGTCCGACGCCACGTCGATGTACGCATAGAAGCGCAGCTGTTGCGCGAGCGGCGGGGGCTCGACGTTCATCAACATGAAGTAGTAGCCGGTCGGCAGTGTCGTCGCTCCGCCGCCCTGGGCCTGGAACACGATCGGTACGCGAATTCGTTGGCCGGTTTCGTTGCCGGCCGCGTCGGATAAGCCCGGTTCGATGAGCACCATCAGCGGCACACCCACCGGCAGCGGCGCTTCGGGCTCCATCGTTAGCTGGGTCCGCGCGGCGTTAAGCGACGATTTGCCCCCAAACGTTCGATTCGCGTCCGACGGGGCCGAGCTGTCGAAGGCGAGGATTGTGCGGTCCTTGAACTGCGCGGTCTTCGGCGGCTCTTGCTCGTCGAGCAGCGAGTTTTCTCCATCCAGATCGCCCTCGCTCTGCACGGCGAAGATCAGCTTCACTTTGAGCGACCCCTGCTTGATCGGCTCGCTGAACTTCAGAACCAGCGGCGCGTCGGGCGCGGTCGACATGACGCCCAGGTTTTCGCCCACCAGTTGCGGCGTGGGTGGGGCGTCGTACTCGGCACAGGCGCCGGGTATCAGCGCGCAGGTGACGGCTAGGGAGACGACGGCGGCGGTGCTGCGGATTCTACGTTTCATAGCCGTTGCTCCTAGAATGCGAAGGTTGTCCGACCCTGGATGAGAACGCTGCGGACCGCGTCGCCGTTTTCGTCTTGCATGGCATTACCCGGGAAGAAAACCGCGCCCTCCAGATCGAAGATGAAGTGATCAAGGTAGCGCCACTGGAAACGGCCGTCGAGTTCCACGCCAATAAAGTCGCCCGGCTTGCCACCCGCGAAGTTGACTACGTCGTCATCGACGTTCTTGCCGTCGCGCCGGGTCAGTGTGGTGAGCGGATCGACCAGACCGGCTGGCGCCCACGCGGCTAGAACGCCGCCGCGCAGCAGCAGGTTTTCTTTAGGCTTCAGGTCAAACTGCGGGAAAATCGCTAGCGCGCTCGTGAAGGAGCCCTCGGTGTCGACGCGCCCCGCCGGATACGTCTCAGCGCCTATGCGTTTGAGGAGCTCGACGCCGGCAGCGGAGCTGCGACCGCTCTGAAATGCCAAGATGCGCTCGAACATCAGCAGTCCCACGTTGGTGTCTTCGGCCCAGGTGATGTTGCTGAGCGTGGAGCCAGGATTGGGGTCGGCGTCGCCGGTCGCGAAGTCGAACTCCAAGTATGCCGTCCACTTCGGCTCGTCCCACCTCACGACGGCTCGCGCGCCGCCCTGGTGGACTTTCTGGCGAACAACCGGATCGCTGTTGATCAGCGATAGCGCTTCGGAAATCTCTCGAGTGCGCCCGTTGATGTATACGCCCTCGGCGCCCGCTTGCAGCTTCCCCCAGCGTCCCCATGCTCGCAGCGTTGCGAAGTTAATATCGGTGTCGAAAATGGTTTCCCAGCGATGAGCGGCAGCCGCAGCGATCGTGAGGTTCCGCTTTTTGGCAGGTTCAGGTTTGCGGAAGATGAACGCGCCACCGGCGCCATGCAGGTCATCGCCGAACAGGCGCGGATCCGCCGTCGTCGTCCGGTCGTAGAACGTAGCCACGATCAGGCCGCGATCGGGGCTTTTGTCGCGTAAGTGCTTCGGCTTGAGGCCCTCAAGCGGTTTGGTTGCGAACAGCAAGCGGTCTGAGGAATCACCCAGGTTGCTGTAGCCGAAGCGGTTCGGTCGTCCATCGCCGTCCGCCACTAGGAGCGCGGTGCCTTCGAGAGTCGGTTGCCGGCCGATGCGCAGGATGCCGACGGGCGTGACGACCTCTCCGTACGCGCGACGGATTACCAGCGCCGGGGCTTCGCGCAGCGTGTATCCGTAGCTGTCAGGGCTCAGTTGGTCACCGCTGCCGGTGTACGCGATGACCGGACGGGTGTTGTTAGGGTTGGACGCCGAGACACGAATTCCACTGTTGGTGGCCGGGTCGCCTCCGAACGTGCCGTTGTCGCCCCAGAGAGTGCCGTTGAGCGCATCCACCGACGTGACGACTCGGACCTTGT
>JAUIKB010000498.1 GCA_030430975.1 Polyangia bacterium | reverse complement strand
CGAGGAACGTCAAGGTGGCGCGCCACGGCGAGCTGGGCGCGCGGCGTGAACGCGCCACGCGTGTGCCGCGACAGGTCGAAAAAGGTTGGCTCGACTGGCGGGAAGCGTCCATGGCCAGAACCTGACCACGAAGGTGACCGCCACGCTTAAGCGCAGCCTGATGAAACCCTAATCAACTGCGGATGGCTCGCAGTCCTCAACCACTACTTCGATCCGTCGGTTTACCGCGCGATGCTCAGGGGTATCATTCGGCACGAGCGGCCGATCCATGCCGTACCCGATCGCTCGCAGTCGCGTGCGCGAGATGCCGTACTCGACGAGGTACCGCAACACAGACTTGGCGCGGCGCTCGCTCGGCTTGAGTGCGTAGTTCGACTGCTCAGTCGCATGCCCTTCGATGCGAAAGCGCTCGTCCGGATACGCCTTGACCGTCTCCAGCAACGCCTTGAGGACCGGCTCGCTCTGCTTGTGAAGCGTTGCCCGGTTGGTCTCAAACTGGATCTTAGCCGGCAGCTTCACCTGACAACGCTCGACCGGCAGCACGTCGGTCCGTCCGAATCGTGGCGGCGGCGGATCGGTCGGCGTCGGTGGCTCGGGCGCTGGCGGTTGGACCGACGCTGGCGCCGGCGCTTCGTCCGGCTCCGAACGCACAACGCTCTGCGCGGACTGCGGCACAGTCTCGGTGGGCGGTCGCGAGCCGCACGCCGCCACCAATCCGATCAACGCCCAACTGCTACGCATCGACCAAGGCTACCTCACGACCTCGCGGCAGGCCCGCAAGGTCACGGTGCGTGGACCACGATTCGCTTCAGCCAAATCGACCCGAGCCGACCTTGGCCGTACACAACGTCGACCTTCGTCGATCGCACGGCCCGTTCGTATTGGTCCTCGTACACGCAATGAGCCTCGTTGCCGCTTTGCGTCGACAGCTCGATCCAAAAGCAATCCGCCTTTTTGGTATTCCGAGTCACGCCCCGGTTCATCACGACGCCCCGAACCGCGAATTCCGACGTCACGCCCACCGCGTTCACAACCCGCGCGCCGACTAGGCAGACCAGTGGCGTCACGATCAGCGCACCCAATCCGACGAGGAACTTCGCCGTGCCGCGCTCAGCCTTGCGACGCCCGCGCACGCGACGCCACGCCAGCCACATCACTACCGGCGAGGCGAATAGCCCCAGCACTGCAGCGCCGATCTCCAACTCTGAATCGACGCTGCCGATCTCGCCGTTGGTGCCGAGCATCGCGACGAAACCGAGCACGATCCCCGAAGCGAGCAGCGCCAAGCAACCACGACCGGGTCGCTCCCGGAGCGTGCCACTGGTCTCAAATGCCGGTAGCTCTGCCAGCAGTTCGAGCAGTTCATCCGCGCGACGTGCCAACACGTCCGAATCGTCAAGCCCATCCGCGTCGACATAGCGCGCCGTGAGCCACGCCTTCGGGCCTGGGTCGATACGCACCGACGCGCCGCCGTCGATAAGCGACGCGATGCGCGCCCGCGTCACCTCCGACTCGAGCATCGCGGCCAGAGACTCCGCCGCTTCGGCCCCCTCGAACTCAAGGTGCGTCGCCCTATCGAACTCCGCGTGAGCGGTCTTGAGCTGCTCGTGCTGCGCTGCGATCGACTCGTCCGGAAACTCCGCGCGCGAGAATCCGCAACTGGGCGGCGAGGCGAAACGCTGACGGCTGTCGCTCCGGTAGCCCGGGCCCCCGGCCGGCCGCGCGACGATCCGCGTCGCTAGATCGATCAGCTGCTCATTCGGCTCCGGCGACGGACGCCCGATCACGTAGACGTCGCCGCTCGGGCGCGGGAGCCGAAACTCACCCTCAACCGAGAGCTCGACACCGCCCAGCTTGCTGACCGCCAGCGCAATGTCGATCGAGAGCGGCGTCCCCACGGCGCCCATCATGCCATAGGTGCCGTCGCGGCAAGGTATGCCGGACGCCTATCTGCCCGTGCGACGGCGCTGCGTAAGCACGCGTCGCCGCCGGTCATCTCGGGTGGGCCACGGAGTAGCAGAATGCGTTCCGGCGCTGCGTCACATGCTATGAGAACTTGAAGATGAGCCCACAGAGCATCGACGTCACCGTGGTCGGCGGCGGGCTGAGCGGGCTGCACACGGCGAGCGAACTCCACGCGCGCGGCCTGACGGTGCGAGTCCTCGAAGCGCGCGAGCGTCTTGGGGGGCGGATCCTATCCGAGGTCGAGCAACACGCAGCCTTCGACCTCGGGCCCGCTTGGTTCTGGCCGCACCAGAAACGCATGCGCGCACTGGTAGCGGATGTCGGCCTCACCGAAGACGTTTTTCCACAGTACGACCGAGGTGACGCTTTATTCGAAGCCGACCGATATCGCGTGCAGCGCGGCATCGCCGGCATCTCGATGGCGGGTTCGCTACGTCTGAGCGGCGGACTTACGCGCCTCATCGATCGCGTCGCCGAGCGCTTACCGCAGCAGGCCGTCACGCTGGGCGCCCGCGTGACGCGTGTCCAACTCGACGGCGATCGACTGGAAACCACCTGGACCGAAGGAGACACCCTCCACGCGCTGACCAGTAGATTTGTCGTGCTCGCGCTGCCTCCGCGCCTGGTCGCGTCCGCGATCGAAACGGTCCCACCGCTGGGCACTACGCGGCGCGCGCAGCTCGCCGGGATCAACACGTGGATGGCCGGCCACGCCAAAGTCGTCACGTTGTACGAACGTCCGTTCTGGCGCGAACGCGGCTTTTCCGGCGACGTGATCAGCCGCGTTGGACCGCTGCACGAAATCCACGATGCGTCCCCGAGCGGCGGCGGCCCCCACGCGCTGTTCGGCTTCGTCGGCGTGCCGGCACCGATTCGCCAAAAGCACCGGGACGAGCTCTTGTCCGCCGCAACGGAGCAACTGGTACGACTGTTTGGCGACGAGGCAGCGCAACCGTTCGCACAGCTCCATAAAGACTGGGCGGCCGAACGATACACGGCGACGCCCGACGACTTCGATATGGGCGCGGCCCACTCGTTCACCAGCCTCGAGCCGACCAGCGAAACGACGTGGGGACACCGGTTGCTCTGGTCCGGAAGCGAAACAGCCGGAGCAGAGGAACGCAATAACGGCTACTTGGAGGGTGCGCTGCAAGCCAGCGAGCGAACCGTCCACGCGATCAGGGCTGCCCGTTCAGAGTAGACCGCCCCCCTCGTTCCCGCTTAGGCTCCACGCCATGTCGCCACTCGCGACCTACGTTGTCGAGACTCTTGTCACGCTCGTCGCTATCGTGGCGCTGTCCGTGCTCGTTCTGTATGGCGCGCGCAGGCTCGGCGTGGGCAAGCCGAGCGGACCGATGCAGTTGGTCGGGCGCCTCCCGATCGACGCACGACGCAGCGTCTACTTGGTGCAGATCGGCAAGGTCATTTACGTCCTCGGTTCCGGCGATAACGGGCTGAACAAGCTCGGCGAATTCCCCGCCTCAGACATCGATCTGGAGAATCCCGGCGAGTCGAGCGGGTTCGCGGCGATCCTCGAGCGCGCGCGCAGCAAACCGATCCAGGCGGCGCCCGCAGTCGAGGCTGACTCCCATCCCCAGGACGAGAATGCGGCGTAGCCGACAGCTGGCGCTGGGCGTAAGCGCACTGGCGCTGCTGACTCCGGTCGCCGCCGGAGCACAGAACGCCGTCGCTAAGGACGATCTGTTGACGCGTCCCATCGCGTTGATCGTAGCGTTAGCCTTCGTCGCCATCGCGCCGTTCGCGTTCATGACGCTGACCGCCTTTGTGAAGATCTCCACCGTATTGCAGATCGTGCGGGGCGCGATCGGTGCGCAGAACATCCCTTCCAACACCGTCATCATGGCGCTCGCCGCCGCGCTCACCGTACTGGCGATGGCCCCACTCGGCTCGACCATCGTGGGTAAAGCGACGCCTATCTTGAAGGACGCCGGAGGCAAGCCCACCACCCAACTGGTCGTCGGCGTCGTCAAAGCCTCTGTCGAACCGGTTCGCGCATTCCTCAAGGCGAACGCCTCTAAACGCGAGCGCACGCGCTTCTTTGAGCTCGCCAAGCGCGCGCGTACGCCCGCCAATCGCAAGCTCGTTGGCGCCGACGATCTGACCGTTCTCATTCCGGCGTTCGTCACGACCGAACTCACCGAGGCGTTTGCCCTCGGCTTCGCGATCTATCTGCCGTTTCTAGTGATCGACTTGGTCGTCGCGAACGTACTGCTGGCGTTGGGCATGCAGATGATGAACCCAACTCAGGTCAGTCTGCCGTTCAAGCTACTGTTGTTCGTAGCGGTGGACGGCTGGGGCCTCTTGGCCCAAGCGCTCGTGACCGGCTACGCGCCAGGATAGCGCCGAAAAAAACCTCGCGGGGGATCGATCCGCCCACGCGCCTGGCTCGTAGCTGACTTCGGGCGACGGCATCCGTCGCCCAGCTGCGCCGGTGCGCGCAGGAGGGTCCAACATGAAGCGAACAATTATCGCGGGCGCAGTGGCGCTCACGGTGGGTTTTGTCGCGTGCAGCGGCGACGACAAGGACAAGAACAAGAACACCGGTGTCGGTGGAAGCACCGCTGACGGCAGCGCTGGTGCCGGGGGCAGCTCCGGCTCTGATGGCGGCACCGCAGGCTCGTCCGCAGGCTCCGCAGGGCGCGGCGGCTCGAGCGGCGACGCAGGCGGGGGCTCGTCCGGTGCAGGCGGGTCGAACGGCGGCACAGGCGCGAGCGGAGGCAGTGGCGGCGCGGGCGGCAGCGCCGGCTCCGGCGGGTCGGGCGGAAGCGCGCCGTGCACCGTAGTGCCTGGCACCACGCCGCCCACGAACTCCCCGTTCGGCGCGGGCTGCAACACGGGCAACCGGGAGGTCCGCATCGTCGCGGTCGACAACGGCACGAACGGGTCGGCGTACATTTTCGACGCGGCCACGGGCGCCATGACAGGCACGTTGTTCGACGGCATTCTCTTTACGCCGGTCCACCTGACTCAGGCGCTAGCCGACGGCTGTCTGTACGGCACCAGCGGCTTCCCCGAAATCGGCAAGCTGAAAACGGACGGGTCATATGAAGCCACAATCAACGCCGGCGGCTCCGGTTGGCGGGGGTGGGGCGAACGCACCGGTCGCCTCCACGCGGTCAATTTCAACGCCGGTAACCTGCAGTCGTTCGACCTAGCGGCAACCCCTCCGACGATGTCC
>JAUIKB010000497.1 GCA_030430975.1 Polyangia bacterium | reverse complement strand
CACCCCCAAAGAATTCTTTAAACCGCTGGCCATCGGAGCGCCTCAGCCTGTTTCAGAGATCCCATTTCGTCCCTCGCGGATGATTCACTTCTTTGATCCCAGCAACGCCAAAATGGCGGCTAAGGCGCCAGCGATCGCCGCCAAAGTGGACATCCTACTTGGCAATCTCGAGGACGCGGTCGCGTCAGACAAGAAGCTCGACGCCCGCAACGGACTGATCGAGATCGCGCGAGCCAACGACTTCGGGGACACCCAACTCTGGACCCGGGTCAACAGCCTCGACAGCCCCTGGGCGCTCGACGATTTTACGGAGCTAGTCGGAGCGATCGGCGCGAAGCTCGATGTCATCATGGTGCCCAAGGTGCAGGGCCCGCAGGACATCCACTATGTCGACCAGCTCCTGGCCCAACTCGAGGCCAAGCACGGGCTCAAGCGTCCGATCCTAGTACACGCGATCTTGGAAACCGCTAGCGGCGTGAACCAAGTCGAAGCGATCGCCGGCGCCAGTCCTCGCATGCAAGGCATCAGCCTGGGACCAGCCGACCTCGCCGCGAGCCGACGTATGAAAACAACTCGAGTCGGCGGCGGCCACCCCGGCTATTTGGTCAGGACGGATCCACAACAGGACGCGCCAGATGCGCCACGGATCACGGCGCAGCAGGACCTATGGCATTACACCATGGCAACCATGGTCGACGCCTGCGCCGCCCATGGCATTCTCCCGTTCTATGGACCGTTCGGTGACATCGCTGACGTGGTCGCTTGCGAAGACCAATTTCGCAATGCGTTCTTGCTCGGGTGTGTGGGCGCGTGGTCGCTTCACCCGAAGCAAATCGCCATCGCCAAGAAGGTGTTTAGTCCGCCTCCAGCAGAAGTGGCGTGGGCACGCCGCGTCATCGAAGAGATGGGCGACGGCACGGGTGCCGTCATGATCGACGGCAAGATGCAAGACGATGCCACATTCAAGCAGTGCCAAGTAATGGTCGAACTCGCCCGCGTAATCGCGGCTAAAGACCCCGAGATGAAAGAAGCCTACGGCTTCTGATGGAAAGCCGCCCCGCGCATGACGTCACGCTCCCCGATGCCCCACGCCTTGCGCGTGACCTTGGGGGATACGCTTATGGTCGTTATCGCGGGGCGATCGAGGTGCCGAACGTCTCATGGCACGGCTTCCCTTCTGTGTTGGCGCAGTATCGCCTCAAACAGTGGCAGTACCACTCTATTGTAACGGAACGCTGGTTCATCGCGTTTGCTTGCGTCGACCTCGGCTATGTTTCGACGTTGTTTTGCTACGTGGTCGACCGCGACGGGCCGAGTCACGTCCTCGAGTTCGATGCGACCTCCCCGCTCGGCCGCGCGTTGTGTTTCGCGCCAGGCCCAACCCGAGGCGCTACGCGATGGAGTTCCGCGGCCGGCAACGTCATGATCTCGTCGACCGGTGGCTCGAAACCAGGTTGGCGGGCGAAACTTGACCTGCAGATTGGCTGCAACCGCGTCGTCGCGAGCGCCCACATCCAACGCGAGCCGGGGCACAGCACGTTGTTCGAACTGGCTGCCGAGCGAGCGGCGTACACGTACAAATCCGCGGCGATGCCGTGCTCGCTTGAACTCGAAATCGCTGGAAGCGCGTATCGCTCCACGGGTCTGGCCAGCATCGATTGGACACGATCAGCTGCGCTCACGCAGACCTGTTGGAAGTGGGCGATGTTCGCGCATCCGGCCGATGACGGACGCCGCTTGGGCTTCAACGCATCCAGCGATGTCTACGACCTAGCGGGCGCTTCACAGGAAAACGCCTTGTTCGTCGATGGAAACGTGGTGCCGCTGGGAGCCGTCGCGTTCACAGTGCCTCGACACCCCGCGCGTGAGCCTTGGCGCCTCAACGGAAGCGGCGTCAACCTGGTGTTCACGCCGCGTGGCGCGCGAGCCGAGGACCTGACTTTGGGACCGCTCAGAAGTGACTTCGTCCAGCCGTTCGGCACTTTCGACGGCGAAGTCCAAACTGGCGATGGAGGCCGCATCGCCGTACGTGACGCATTTGGCGTCGTGGAAAAACACGTCGCGCGCTGGTAAGCGGCGCACGCTGACCGTGCGCCGCCAGCGGTGCACTACTTCTTGGGCGTTCGGTTGACGACTTTGCCCGGCTTGCCGGCGTTGGGATTCTCCAGCTTCTTGATGATCTCTTCGGCCTTGCGCTTGACGTGCCAATTGTCGCCCTGCTTCACGTCCGCGTACTTCTTGGCGATCTTGGCGAAGTCCGCCTTCGGGACGCCCAGTTCACGCATGACCTCCATGGCGCCGGTACGTGCCATCCAGTACGCCTTTTCGTCACCAGCGACGGCGCCGAGCGCCTTGGTTAGACGGTCTTTTTTGTACCAGCCCTTTACCTTCTCGTACCACTCGGTTCCGAACTTGTCGTTCGCCTTGTACTCCGTCTTGGCTGCACGCAGCGTGGACAACCCTGCCCACGGGGGCCGCTCCTTGCTGCGCGGCTTCGCCTCCAGAACTTTGAGCGTCAGTTTGTAGGCGGCTTCGTTTGGTTCCTTTGGCTTCGGAAAACCGGTCCAGGCCGAAATCGTGCCCTGCCAGCAGCCGTCAAATACGTCTTTCGGCGAGTCCTTATCCGTCAGGTATTTCTCGAACACAGGGATCGCGCGAGCGTCGGAGCTGCCATACAAACGCGAGCACAGAAATTTGCGAACTTTGACGGACGGGTCCTTATCGACCTTTTCAAGCACCTTTTCGAACGTGCCTTCGACGCCTTTGCCGAAGCTGGTAAGGAACCAGCTCATCGCCTCTTGTCGAACCCGTTCGTTCTTGTGTTCAGCGAGCTTGAGCAGCAGTGCTTTGACGTCGGCATTGGCCTTGTGGCGCGACCCGACGACGCGCACCAGTGCGGACAACACCACCGGATCCTTCTCGTTCTTCGCGGCCTCTAGGATGACCTTCTGCGTGCCTTTGTCCGAGCCGAACATGGAGCGCATTAGCTGCGCCGCTTGATAGCGGACCGCAGGGCTCTTGTGACCGATGTGTTTGGCGCCGAGCTTTCCGCTCATCCCCATCAGGTCTTTGACGGCCGTGTTGCGATTGCGCGCCTGCTTGAAGTTCTTGTACGCCTCACACTTGCTGTCGATGCCGTGCTGCTGCAGCTTGCAGTCCGCCAGTCCGAGCAAGAGCTTCTCGTAGATCTCGAGACTGAGCGGCTTCGAGTTGTCCTTCAACCATGCAGCCAGCGCATCGACCTGGGGCGCTGCGCTAGCCGACCCGGCAGGCGCAGCCTTGCCGGACTCGTTCTTACATCCGGACGCGGTCGCGACCGTTAGCGTCGCGGCCATGGCGAGCGTGGCGATGTGATTGCAATTGGCGTAACGGAACTTCATCGATGCCTCCTGGCGCAGCCGCGCCATCCCTTCTGGGGAACTAACACGAGGCGGGCGAACTACCACGAGGCGCGGACAAACGGAAGACCTAGGCCGGCGCGGGAAGCGTGAAACTCGCAAGATCATCGTCGAGACTGGAACGCAGCTCGTCGATCGTCTTTTTCCGCTCGTGGAGCTTCGCGCGAGCGAAGGCGGCCCCGGATAGCTGACCGAGCCTGGCTGCGTGGACGAACGCCGCTCGGTACACGTCATCATCCACGACCTCGTCGAGCAGACCCATATCCAACGCGACACTTGGCGAGACGATCTCGGCCTGAGTCACAGCGCGACTGAACCATCGCTTCGACAACCGCATGCGCGCTAGCTCGACGAGAAATATCGGGGGTACCAGTCCGATCGCAACCTCATTGAACCCGAGCTTGAATCGACCTGAATTTCCTACGCGATAATCACAGCACATCAGCAGAATGCCACCCGCAGCCAGAGCGTGACCCGTGCAGCTGGCGACGACCGGTTTCTCGAACAGGCTCAACCGGAAGAAAAACTCGGCGCCTTTGGCGACAAGAGCCCGCGCACTCTCGGGTCCTTTCATCATCTCGCCGAGATCGAACCCCGCGCTGAACTTCCCTTCGCGACCGGTGATCAGGACGGCTTTAGCATCGAGCTTGGCCCGATCGAGCGCGGCGTTGAGCGCAGCGAACACGTCAATGGAAAGCGCATTGGCCTTGCCGTCATCGATCGCGACACAAGCAACGCCGTCCTCCACGGAATACTGAACGACACTCATGAGTCCCTGTGCCACAGCTGCAGCGCAGGGCCAACCGGTCAGTCACGACGCCTGCGGCGGATGCGGCGCAGCAGCATCAATCCCAGCGCGCCGAGCATGGCGCCGCCCTGACCGGTCGCGCCGGCGGGTGCACGGCAACCGCAGCCCCGTGATTGGCGCGGCGTATCACCCTCCGAAAAAACGTTGGTGGGGCCGTCCGTGTCGATGTCCTTCATCAGCGTGGTTAGCTGCGCATCGATCGTACCGCCGTTGTCGAGCAGCACCACTTCCTCGTCGGCATCGTTGTATTCGTAGACCCTCTCCGCCCAGGGCATGTCCGAGATGTTGCCCACGCTATCAGCCGGCGCGGTTCGCCCATCGGGTAGCTCGGTGACTCTATCGCCCGAACAAAGCGTCCGCAGCGTAGCGCTTCGCACCTGGGAGACGTCGGGGGTCGACACGCCCAGTTCCCGCAACATCGGGTCTTCCGTCATCTCGCTCGGCGAAATCGTGGTGTAGAGGCGCGTCAGGTACGGCCATGTCTGCAACAGGTCCCGAGCGTGGTCACCGGGACGCTTGATCAGCTCCTCGAACTCTGCCGAAAAGGCTTCGCCGTCCCAAAGCGTCAGATCGATCTGGTCCTCGTAACATTCGAGGCAGCTGTAGAAATCGTTCTGATTGACGCCCACGGGCGCTGGAATGAAGCGCTCTACCAGTGGCCAAACCAGCGAATGAGTGCTGTCGCAGGTGAAGCCCGAACAGCTTACAAGGCCTTGACGCTCAAGCTCGTTGATAACCGACGTCACCGGCAAATCACGGTAGGACGCCGCCCTCCATCGAGGATCTGCCAGCAGGTTCTCGCTCACGACGTTGCTCGCTCCGGCATACTCCGTGACGAACGCACGGCCTGCGGCAAGCGGGCTGTCCACCGCATTCGACACCGCGGTTTCATAGTTGCCACCCAGATTATTAAAGTCGAGTTGCGCCTCGTTGATATCCACGAGTTTGTAGTTGGTCGGCACC
>JAUIKB010000496.1 GCA_030430975.1 Polyangia bacterium | reverse complement strand
CAGCTACGAACGAGCGAGCAGGAACCAAAATAACGGAGTCGCTGAGCTGCGAGGCCCGCCGCAGGCTTCCCGGGCCGAGCTGCGAAGCGAAGCGAGCTGGCGCCGGTTCGGACTAGTTGTACGTGAGCGTCAGCAACAAGCCGGGAGCGAGGAATCCGTGACTCCAGTCGTTGCTGTCCACGTCGGGCCCCGAGGTCGATGCGTAGTTTACGCGCGCCAGCAAGCCCAAGCCCCAGTCGTCCGCAATCCACCACTCGTAGCCGATGCCTAATCCGAATCCCCACCCGGTGGCTGTGTGGGATCGCAGCTTGGGCCGCTCAGGCACCAGGAGCGTCTCGCCCACAACCCCAATACCCACGCCCACCAGGCCCTGCAGGTGAAGCCCCAACGTCGGCACCGGATAGACGTCCACCATAGGACCCGCCACCGTCAAATGGGTCAGCCGAAAGTCATTGTCACCTGTCCCAACCCCGGGATTAGGTGCACTTGGACTGGGTGCTGACGCGGTGTTCACCGCTAGCGCGAGCACGAAGCCCGTCGTCAGTGCATAGCCCACCGCCAGCTCGGTGAGCGCCGCAGTTCCAGAGGCCGTTTCGTCGTATAGCTCGAGCGGCTCGACGCCCTCGCGTTCGAACCTCAGGTTCTCGGCCTCGCCCGCGTCGCGAAGCAGACCGATGCCGCCGGCAAGTCTGAGGTACCAGCCGTCGTGCTTGTGGCGTCCGTAGTGGCGATCCGCAGCGACGTAAGACGGGCGGTCCATCGGATCCTCTTCCACCGGCTGCCAACGCTTCTGGTACGGGCCCAGCCGCTGCTGATACGGCGCTGGTTTCGCGGGCGGCTGATAGCCTTGGGGCCCGTACGGTTGTTGCCCCGGCGGAGGCTGTCCCGGCGGTGGCTGTCCCGGCGGTGGATAGCCGGCGGCCGGTTGGGCGCTCGCCGGCAGGCCGGTGCAAAGCACCAATAGCAACGATCGGCCGGCGATGTGCCACCGCGTGCCCAACGTACCAGTGGCGCCCATCACCGTCACGCCGTGAACATAGTCCAAGGTCGGTCAGAGACCAACACAAGGACCGACGCCCAGCCGCTGAATGCGGGAAACCGCGGCTGTTCACTCCTCCTTGATCGCTCCGAGCTTAGAGACATTGAAGGAGAAGTCGTTGTCGCCGCTGGACAGGCTCACCTTGATGGTGTCTTCGTCGACTCGCCCGAACGCCAACGTAGCGTTCTTGCCCTTGGGCGAGGCTAAGACGTAGCTCCCCGACTGCGGCACCGGGTCCGACCATCGCATTTCTACGTTGTTAACTGAAAGATCCCAGCGTCCTCGCTCACCCTCCCACGCGCGCGCTCCGTCGATCGAAATGCCCGTCAGGATCTTACCGTCGAGCGGTCGCTGCGTGCGGTCGCCACTTCCTTTCCCGGTCCGCCCGTCGCGTAGTCGCGTCCACGTCAAGTCGTGCTTCACGTTGCGCTCCTTATTCTTGAGGCTCCATGTGACCTCTGCGGTACCGCTCAATTTCACCTTGGTATTCGAAAGGTCGGTCCATCGATGACTGACGAGGACGTCTCCGTCGTCGGCACGCTCTACTTCGATCGTGTGCTTACCCGAGTAGGTGTTGCCGTGATACGTGCAGTTGCCTTCTTTGGCGCCATACGTCACGTCCAGCCTGCCGACGTTCAGCTCGATCTCGGCACAGGGAAGCTGCGATGCGATAAAGCTGCGCAGCTCGCCGGCCGCTTTTTCAACGGCCTGGCCGATGGTGAAGTTGGTTGCGATCTCGACTGTGCCGGACGTGAGGCTGGCGGCCTGCGACGAGAGACTCGCCTCGTCGAGCGCCTGTAGTGCCTCGCCCGCTGTCATGCCTTCTTCTTTGTCGGCAGGGCAGCCGCCGAGGAATACGGCGATCGGGAATAGCGCTACTAGGGCTCGTCGTTTCATTGATGCGTCTCCTGGTGTCCGCCCAGAACTGGGGCATGCAACATGTCTTTGCAGCGATCGTGCCATGCCCGCCGCCCGGTGGAATTTGCCGGATCCACGCCGGATCGCGATCGGTAGGACACCACCGCACATCGACTGCGTGAACGACGGTTGGCGCCGTCGGCGTCTACCGCTATCCGCTTCTCACATGGAGCCGACGCTTTCAGATGCCGATCTTTCGACGATTCACAGCCAGCTGTCCGACGCGGACGGGCGCTACAAAGCTCGTTTCGGTGGCGACAGCGGCGACCGACAGCCCGTTCACACGGTGTACGGCGGCGCGCACCTGTTTAGTGCCGGACTCGCGGAAAAGCTGGGTCAGCTCGCTCGCCGCGGTCTAGACGCATACGCCCCGAGTGCCGCGGCATTCGGCAAGGCACTGGAGCTAACCGATAGCGACGAGCTGATCGAACGCGTCCACACACGAGTACTCGAGAAGTTAGCTCGCGAGCCGGTCGAGGACTTTCGCATCGACTTCGAGGATGGATACGGAAACCGCCCCGACGAAGAAGAGGATGCCCACGCCGCAGAAGCGGCCGGACAAGTCGCCGCTGGGATGAAAGCGAAGTCGCTCCCGCCGTTCATCGGCATTCGTATCAAGCCGCTCAACGAGGAGCTGCGACGCCGCTCGCTAAGGACGCTCGACATCTTCGTTACGGAGCTGGTGGCACGCGCTGGATCTATCCCGCCCGGCTTCGTCATCACCCTTCCGAAGATCACGTCCGAAACGCAGGTCGTCGCGCTCGCGCGCGTGCTGTCGCTCTTGGAAGACAAGCTTCAGCTCGCCCCAAAGACCCTGCGCATGGAGATCATGGTCGAGCTCACCCAAACCTTGATGGCACCGGACGGCTCCTGCCCGCTGCCCCTGTTGCTCGACGCCGCTGACGGCCGGCTACGCGGCGCGCACTTTGGAACCTATGACTACACCGCGAGCTGCGACATCACTGCTGCGCATCAGCACATGATGCATCCTGTGTGCGACGACGCCAAACTGCGAATGAAGCTGGCGTACGCGAGCACCGGCGTGTGGCTCTCAGACGGAGCGACCAACATCATGCCGGTCGGTCCGCACAAGGCGCCAAAAGGCAGCTCGCTAACCGATGCGCAACAGGCAGAAAACGCCGACGTCGTGCACAGCGCTTGGCGCCTCCACTACCGACACACCATGCACTCGCTGGTGGGCGGCTTCTACCAAGGCTGGGACCTGCATCCCGCGCAGCTCCCGATCCGCTATGCCGCCATGTACGCCTTCTTCTTGGAGGGCCTTGAGCCGGCCAGCGCCCGACTCAAGAACTTTGTGCAAAAGGCTGCGCAAGCCACGCTCGTTGGCGACGTGTTCGATGACGCCGCGACCGGTCAGGGACTGCTCAACTTTTTTCTGCGGGCGATCAGCTGCGGAGCGATCACCGAAGCCGACGCTTGCGAGCGCAGCGGACTCACCCGCGACGAACTCAATACGCGCTCTTTTGTGAAGATTCTCGAATCGCGCAAGTAGTCGTCGTTAGCTTCCGCGATACGTGCTGTATCCGAACGGATTCAATAGCAGCGGTACGTGATAGTGCTCGGCAGCGTCGACTACCTCGAACGCCACCGACACCTCCGGGTAGAACGACCGCTTGCCGAGGTCGTCGAAGTAGGCTCGCGTCTCGAACACCAGCCGGTACACGCCGGCGTCGATCGCGCCGTCCGTCAGGGTCTTGCAACGACCATCCGAATCCGTCACACCTTGCGAAACCGAGGCCCAGGCGCCGTGGGAACGACGCTCGAGGCGAACCGTTACGTCGGACGCCGGCCGGCCTCGCGCGGTGTCCAAAATGTGCGTCGTGATGCCACTCATGCCGCGGACGATACTCGAAATTCCCTTAGCCGCCACCGAGCAGCTTGAGCAGCCGCAGGCGGTTTATCTTGGCTTGCTCGACCGCCGCGACGCGAAGCTCGGTGTCGGCGTCGTTCTGCAGCCGCGTTCGGAGTTCTTCGAGGATCTGCTCAGCAGACTTCCCAGTAGCGCACGTGATGAAAATGCGACCGAACTTCGTATCGTATTCCGTATTGAGCGAGGCCAACTCAGCGGCTGCGACGTCGGACGCGGTCGCCGCCGCAGATTGCTCACCGCGCGACCACGCGGCGAATCGACCCCCGCCCGCCTTGCGTTCCCCGATACGCGGATGGGCGGCGAAGGCCTCTTGGTGGTCGTCGGCGGTGAGTCCCTCCCACACTTCCTCACTTGCGCTGCATAGGCTGTCTACCGTAGCGAAGGGGGCTCTGCCCGCAACGGCGTCGACCCAGCCGCGGCTTCCGCATACGGCCCGCAGCAGCTCTTTCAAATTGGGTTCGGGCTGCGCGTTCAGCCAGCGCAAACCGCCGCGCCGACGCTCGGCGGCATCGACTTCAGCGAAGACGCGCAGGCGCGCGATACCTCCATCCGGGAAGATGTTTAGGCGCACGCAGTCCACAGCCGGGCCCCTGGCAACCTCCGTGACGAACACATGCTGCGTGTCCGGCTGCAGCCGCGTCTCAGGTATGAGCGGCATCCACTCCGCCGCGTCCAAGGCCCCGCCATTGACCGCCACGCCCTCAAGAGAGAACGCGCGCGGTGCGTTGCCCTTGAAGAACGACGTATCGACCAATACGCGTCGGACCTCGCCAGCAGCACCGAGTCTGACACAAACCCAGTCGTGACCGGGGCCACGTCGGCGCCTGGTTTCCCAACCGCCACCCATGTTCGCGGGCGGCCTCGGCAAGATCAAGTTATGCCGCGAGGAAAAATACGAGTCGCTACAGTCTAACACAGCCGCCCCCAACTCGGGCGACGCGAGGTTCAGCTGTCCGTTCGGCATCGCTCCCCACTGGGGTACTGGCTTGCCGTGCACTCTCAGTCGAGCGACGCCACCATCGGGAAAGATATTCAGTCGCAGATGGCTGGCTAGCAGCCCGTCCTCGATTTCGAAGCGGTTCTTGCTGCCACCCTGAAGCCCCGACCGCGGAAGGATCTCGCGCCAGTGGGCGTTCTCAAGCGCCTCTTGGTCTGGATGACCGCCGACGTAGCAAGCCTCGACGGAAGCCGCCTCCGGGTGATTGCCGGTAAAATGGGCCGTGTCGACAACGACGCCGTCGATGGTTCCGGGCACCCCGAGTCGCACGATGCACCAGTCGTAGCCCGGCTCTCGGCGGCGCCGGCTCTCCCAGCCGTCCATCCACTTGCCACGATCG